>NZ_JBFJYW010000050.1:0-15627 GCF_041622395.1 Pontiella sp.
ATTGAACGTTGCTCCCACATTCCGGGCCTTGGAAAGCGCCTTGCCTATATCCTTGAAGTCGAACTGCGCCTTGCTCACCCGAAAGAACTTTGATGTCGCCGTCTTTTTTTCTTCTTCCGTTAACGAACGCCAAGAATCCTCCGGCCCGTGCCGAAGCTTGATGTTATTCACCGTTTGAAGCAGTCGAAACTCTTCGAATAATGGATGTGAAATGGGGGCTCGCTTTTTCCGGGGCTCAAACGGGCAGCATGCCACCAATCCCTTCTGCGACTTCAAAGGGCGCTGGTAGAAAATGGCTTGCCATAGTGCCTTTTTCAGCGCATCGGAAATACCCTGCTTTTCACAAATGAAATCGAACTCAGCCAAGTAGTGCTCATCACGCGATGTATGCACGCCTCTGATTGCTCCCTTCCCATAACACTCCTCCCAAAAATATTGGCCGAGAGTCCGGCCCTCCATTTTTTCATTTAGGTCATCGATGTCCGCTTTAACCACCCCTTCAGACTCATCGGTTGTGTCCAAACGGTTGCTTTTAAAGCCGCGCCTTTGCGCCATATGGTAAAATGCCCTTCCCAGTTTAAACCGATCCTCTTCTTTGCCTAAATCCAGTTTTTCAGTAGCAGCCAACCATCGGTCATAATAGGGATTATCAAAGACTCCCTCTCCATTTTCAGGATCGCAAGTTTTGCACCACGATCTAAACGCCTCGTTTCCCGGATAAATCTTCTTTGATTGCCACCCTTTTAATTCGCCCTCGCTCAAGGTCGGGCAATAACCTGCCTCAGATAAAACCCTCAAAGTCTCAATTTTTCGGAGTTTCCGGCGAAACTTCAACCGACGGGCGGAACGGTAGCCCGTGCGCTCGGATGCCTTTGAGGATTCGTTCCCTTTTTCGATCTTCACGCCTTCCTGGAAAATGTGGACCCCGCGTTTAACCACCTCGAATTGGCCGTTGCCTAAATCATCCACGACACCCCACCCAATACTATTTGTGCCCAAATCTAAACCCAGAATACGCTTGCCCATTTTCTGCTCCTTTCAACTTCCTGTTGACTTCCCATGATCAAACACATACAAAGCTGGTCGTGAATTACATAAGAACTGTCATTTCACAATAAGGCTACATGCCGAAGGGCTTGCCCCTATAACCCCGCTTCGGCGGGGTTTTCTTTTATGCACCCGCAAAATACGGGATTCATAATAAGCAAATTAAACCATGAGGCGAGTCTTTCGTTTCCTTTTTTACCTTGCAAAGGCCCGCTCCCCCGACTCCCGCGTCTGCGCGGCGGCGGACGAAAGCGCCGGAAACCGCGGAGCTCGTGGTGAAAAGGCAACTCCGGGGTTGAAACCGCCCGAAGGCCGACTAAACTGTGCGCTTTGTTTTGAGGGAGCAGTGTATGGCGGAGAAAAAGGAAACACCCATGATGGCGCAGTATCGGTCGATACGGCGCGAGCTTCCGGAGGATACGATCCTCTTTTTCCGTCTGGGCGACTTCTATGAAATGTTTTTCGACGATGCGAAAACGGCGTCGGATATTCTCGGCATTACGCTGACCAAACGACACAACACGCCGATGTGCGGCATTCCCTACCACGCGGCGGCGGGCTATCTCGAACGGCTGGTGAAGGCGGGCGTGAAGGTGGCGATCTGCGAGCAGATCGAAGATCCCGCCACCGCCAAGGGCTGCGTGAAACGCGCCGTGACCCGCATCGTGACGCCGGGGACAATCCTCGACGAGGTGGCGCTCGACGGCAACCAGAACAATTTCCTGGCGGGTCTCTACCGCCACAAGAACCGATTCGGCATGGCGATGCTGGACCTTTCGACGGGCGAATTCTGGATCGAGGAATCGGACGAGGTGGCGAGCGTGCAGGCGAACCTATCGCGCTATGCCCCGGCGGAGTGCGTCGTGGCCGAGGAGCAGATCGAGGATGCCCATTTCACGGAACTGGCGCTGAAGGCGACCAACACCCTGCTGACGGCCTGCGAGGACTGGACGTTCGAGGCCAGCTCCGCCAACGACTATCTGCTGCGCCATTTCGGCGTACACTCGCTGGAGGGGTTTGGCTGCGTGGCGATGACCGCGGCGCTGGGCGCGGCGGGCGGGATGCTTTACTATGTGAAGACCGAGCTGCGCCGCAATCTGTCGCACGTGCGCAACATCCGCGTGAAGAACCCGGCGGACTATATGCTGGTGGACGAAACCACCGCCACCAACCTGGAGCTGGTGGCCCCGATCAACTCCAACCGCCAGGCCTACAAGGCGACGCTGCTCAACGTGCTCGACGCCACCAAGACGGCGATGGGCGGCCGCCTGCTGCGCGAGTGGATGCTGCGCCCCCTCAACAACCTCGCCCCGATCAACGCGCGGCACGACGCCGTCGAGCTGATGGTCAACAACCAGACCTACCTGCGCTCGCTGCGCGATATTTTGGGCGACATCAAGGACGTCGAACGGCTGATCTCGCGCATCGGCTCCACAGCGGGCAACCCGCGCGACGTGCGCGCCATGGGCGTCTCGCTCGAACAGATGCCGATGATCAAGGCGCTGCTTTGCGGCAAGGGCACCATGCTGGAATCGCTGGGCGAGCAGATTACCCTGCTGCCCGAACTGGTTGCGCTCATCGATACCGCGATCGTCGACGAGCCGCCGCTCAACCTGAAGGACGGCGGCGTGATCCGTACGGGCTACCACGACGAGCTCGACGAACTGCGCCAGGCGGCGACGCTCGGCCGCAAGTGGCTGGCCGACTTCCAGGCCGCGGAGATCGAGCGCACCGGCATCAAGAGCCTGAAGGTGCGCCACAACAAGGTGTTCGGCTACTACATCGAAATCAGCAAGAGCTATCTGGCCGACGTGCCGGAGTCCTATATCCGCAAGCAGACGCTGGTGAATGCCGAGCGCTTCATTACGCCGGAACTCAAGGAATACGAAAACAAGATTTTCGGCGCGCAGGAGCGCTCGATCGGGCTGGAGCAGGAAATCTTCAACGAGGTCCGCCGGCAGGCGGTCGAGCATCTGGAAACGATCCAGCGCAACGCGCTGGCCATCGGGCAGGTCGATGTGCTGGCCACCTTTGCCGAGCGCGCGCTTTCGAACAACTATTCGCGTCCGGCAATGGCCGACGACGGGCGGCTCGAGATCAAGGATGGCCGCCACCCGGTGGTCGAGCAGATGCCGAATGCGGAGCGCTTCGTGCCGAACGACACGAAGCTCGACCGCGACACGCACCAGCTGATCATCATCACCGGGCCGAACATGGCGGGTAAATCGACCTACATCCGGCAAGTGGCGCTGATCGCGATCATGGCGCACATGGGCTGCTTTGTCCCGGCGGGCCGCGCCGAGATCGGCCTGGTCGACCGCGTGTTCACCCGCGTCGGCGCGAGCGACGATCTGGCGCGCGGCCGCTCGACCTTCATGGTGGAGATGCAGGAAACCGCCAACATTCTCAACAACGCCACGCCGAAGAGCCTGATCGTTCTCGACGAGATCGGCCGGGGCACCAGTACGTTCGACGGCATCAGCATTGCCTGGTCGGTGGCGGAGTTCCTTTGCAAAAACAAAAACATGCAGGCCAAAACCCTCTTTGCAACGCACTACCACGAGCTGACCGATCTCGCCCTCACCCTGCCCAACGTCCAGAACTTCAGCGTGCTGGTGAAGGAAAAGGGACACTCCATCACCTTCCTGCGCAAGATTGTCCCGGGCGCGGCCGACAAGAGCTACGGCATCCAGGTGGCGCGGCTGGCCGGCTTGCCCGATGCGGTGGTGGAGCGCGCAAACGAGATCCTGACCAACCTCGAAGAGGGCGAATTCGGCGACACGGGACAACCCAAGATCGCGAAGAAACGACCCCACAAATTAAAGGCGAATGTTTCGCAACTCGACCTGTTTTGATTTGTATCATTCACCACTTGCAATGCATTTATGATTCGCTTTAGCCTATTCGACTAAATAACCAGGGAGAGATCTATGAGCAAGAAGCCAGCAGGGGAAACCCTCTATGTCATTTTAGGACTTCTTTTCATCGCCGTTATCGGACTGCGCACCATCAGTACGCCGGAGCTTTGGACACACCTGGCGCAGGGCCAGCACAATGCCCCGATCTCCTTCCTCGCGTCCGACTCCGCCGTCAACACCACGTGGCTCTACGACAAGCTGGCCTACCTGATGTGGAGCATCGGCAAGGCCCCGCTGCTCATCCTTCTCAACATCGTTGGCCTCGTGGGCGCCTTCGTTCTGTTGCTGCGCGTTTCCGAAAAATGGGGCGGCGCCCTCAGCCAGGGTTTTGCACTGCTGATTGCCGGGCACCTGATGTTCCAGATGATCGACGTCGGCCCGGAAGTCTGCATGATGCTCTTCATTGCGCTCTTCCTCTACCTGCTGACGACGCAGAAGAGCCCGGCCGTGCTGTTCGGCGCGCTGATCCCGCTGCAAATCCTCTGGACCAACCTGCACGGCTCGTTCCTGTTCGGGCCGATCCTCGCCGGGCTCGTCGCGGCCCAGGCGGCCCAGCAAGCCAAGCCAAGCGGCGGCCGCAAAAAGAACCAGACCAACCTGAGCGGGACGCTCGGCCTCCTGGCCATCGCCCTGTTGGTCGCCACGCTGATCAACCCCTCCTTCATCAAACTGCACGGCCAAGTGATTGCCGGCATCCAATCGCCGGCACCGGTCTACCACTCGTCGCTCTTCATCGAATACTTCCAGATTCCGGCCCTCAAGCCGCTGATCCTGTTCACGATGATCCTCGGCGCCGGCGGCTTGATTACGCTGAAGAAACGGCTGCCGCTCACCCTGACCGCCATCGCGGTCTTCGGCGCGTTCCTCGTCTGGACCTCGCCGTATCACGCCATGCTGTTCGCCATCCTTTCGCTCCCCTTCATCGTGCTGAGCCTGACCGCCATCAGCGAATACATCCACAGCTCGCTCGAGCAAATGCTCGGCGGCAAAGCCAAGCTCGTGCCCGGCATCATGGGCGGGGTCCTCGTGCTTCTGTTCATTGCATCGATCATCCCCGCCGCGACCGGCTGCGCCTACGTCAAGGCAGGCAAGGCCTCCCGCTTTGGCCTCGGCGTGCAGGAAGAGCAGTTCCCCGCCGACTGCGAAGCCATCTTCAACCATCCGGCCTTCCCCGAAAAGTGCATCAACCTGGCGGCGGACGGCGGCTACCTGGCCTTCAAATACGGCCGCAAATGCTTCATCGACTACCGTCCGGGGCGCTACGACACGGAGCTGCTCAAAAACCTTGAACTGCTGATGCTGGGCGACCCCAAGGCCTACGACGCCATCTACGACGAATACCGCCCGGAAGCCTTCGTCATCAACACGCTCACCCCCCACTCCGCGCAAGGCATCTACACCCTGCTCGCCAAAAAAACCTGGAAACTCGCCTACTTCGACGGCACCACCGCCATCCTGCTGCTGAACAAGGATGCGTTTTCCGACCTCCTGAACAACCCCGCCATCCAGCAAGCCGGGCTGGCCAAGCTCGAAGCCGCACGCGCAGCCTATGCCGAAAAAGGCGGCGCCTGTTCCGCCGGCAACCCGGCCGAGCTGATCGGCGCGGGCAAGGTCTATCTCGCGTTCAACCGCCCGACCGAAGCCAAGGCGATCTTCTCGCTGTTGCTCAAGGGCAACGCGCGCAGCCCCGCCGCCTGGCTCGGGCTTGGCACCAGCCAGTTGATGCTCAAGGAGCCCGATGCCGCCGTCGCGTCGCTCAAGATCGCGACCCGACATGCCCCGCAGAACGCACTAGCCTGGAGCAGCTATGCCCGCGCCTGCAAAATCGCGGGCCTTTCCGCGGAAGCCGACATCGTCATCGCCAAAGCCAGGGAGCTGGCCGAGCGCAACAAGGTCGAGGAAATCCCGGAACCGAAAAAGGTGGAAACGAAAGCGAAGGAGCTCTCCCTCGAAGAACTCGCCGTCCCGACGAACTAAGGCCCCTGTGCAACGAGCAACCGCGAACCGGACAAGAGCCTCGGAACACACGGAATGCTTCCAACCATAGAACGAAAAAGCAGGGCCGGCGCAGAGTCCCGCCTAGCGTCTCCGCGTCTTTGCGGTCATTGCTTGTTCGCATGAGGGGCTTTTGGCTCTGCCGGGTGCCGCTCGCCAAGCGGCGGCTTGGCAACGTTTCGGGTTGAGCTCCCCCGCCCGGAGGCGCGTTTTCAAGGTCGGAGCTTCGGCAGAAGCATCCGGCCTTTTTCCGTCGGGCGGTGCTGCTCGTCGAACAGGAAGCTGTAGGAAAAGACGGCAAGCCCGCGGCAACCGGAGTCGCGAACGGTCTCGATCTGGGTCAACAGGGTGTCGACATCGTTCTTGCAGTAGATGCCCACCACCACCGATGCCCGGAACTTCCGCCGCCCCGCCGCTTTCTTGATGGCGGCCAGATAACGGTTGAACGACTTGGTGGCATAATTCATCTGGACGATCCAATCGACGTAGCCCTTGCGCACCCACAGACCGGAATCCTGAAAGGCCGAATGCTTGCCTTCGTCCGGGTTGCCCATCACGGCGGCGCTCAGCAGGCAGCTTCCCGGGCGCTCGACCTGCATCGTATAGGAGAGGTCGCGCACCACGCGGGTGACGGAATCGCACCGGAATTCGGTGATCTGCTCGCGGGTCACCTCTTCGCCATAGGTTTCATGCAACGCGCCGAGCGAAGCGGCGTCGTAGGAGAAATCGGCATGGCGGAGCAACTCTTCGTTCGTCGCATCGGGATAGCGCTGACGGGCCACGAGGGAATAGTCGTGGGGATAGCGGATGTAATCGAGATGGATTCCGGCAACATCGTAGCGGCACAACTCCTTGACGATGCCGCGCAGGTGTTTACGGACTTCGGGCAGCACGGGATTGACGAAGGCATACCACCCCGAAGTAGGGAGCATTTTCTGGCCGAGCGAGTCGACCATGAACCAGTCGGGATGTTCCCGCCACAGCTGCTTGGCCGCGGCCGGGGGATCTTCCAGCCCCTTCCAGCCCGGCAGGACGTTCAGGTAGGCGTGCACCCGCAGGCCGTGCGGCTTCGCCTCGTCGATCGCCAGCCGGAGCGGATCCCAGCCGGGGTCGTGGCCGAGCGCGGCAAGCTTGCCGCCGGAAAGTTCGTGGGCCCACGGTTCGAGCTCGCTCCGGTAGAAGGCGGTGCCGTTGCCGCGGATCTGGAAAAACACATCGGTAAAGCCGGCCTCGGCGACATTGCGCACAATGGATTTGACGTCCTCGGGCGAGTCGTAGTCGAACCGGGTGACCCAAAGCGCGCGGACCGGCGGCAAGGCCGGGCCCGACGGAACAAGAACCACGAAAAGGACCGCCACCAACGCGGTGACCGCCAACAATCCCCCCAGCAAAAAACAAAAACGCTTCATCGACTCCCGTGTGCAACGTAGATTCCAGACATTGGAAATTTACACGTCCGTGAACATGTTCTAATCTTTTCGCCTGATTACATGAAAGGATTTTATGAAGTATAAACGTATTCTGTTGAAGATCAGCGGCGAAGCCCTCCAGAACAAAGAAAAGGCGCTCAACCACGATCCCGTTATCCTCGCGAAGGTCGCCGCCCAATTCAAGCAGATGCTGGATATGGGCGCGGAAATCGCCGTCGTCGTCGGCGGCGGCAACATCTTCCGCGGACTCGCCGGCGCCGACAAGGGCACCGACCGCACCACGGGCGACTACATGGGCATGCTGGCCACCGTCATCAACTCCATGGCGATCCAAAACGCACTCGAGAACGAGGGGATCGAAACCCGCGTCATGACCGCCATCGCCATGCCCGCCATCGCCGAGCCGTTCATCCGCCGCAAAGCGATCCGCCATCTGGAAAAGGGGCGCGTCGTGATTTTCGGCGCCGGCACGGGCAACCCCTATTTCACCACCGACAGCGCCGCCGCCCTGCGCGCATCCGAAATCGACGCCGATGTGCTGATGAAAGCCACCAAGGTCGATGGCGTCTATACCGCCGACCCGGTCACGGACCCCACCGCCACCCGCTTCGAAACCATCTCCTACCAAGACGCCCTCAACCGCCAGCTCAAGGTAATGGATGCCGCCGCTTTTTCATTGTGCATGGAAAACGACATACCTATTGTCGTTTTCGACTTTTTCAAGGAAAACGGAATGGTTGAAGTGCTCAACGGAACCGATTCCGGTACACTTGTCAGCCATGGTTAAAGATTAGGAGAGAGAGATGATCGACGACGTACTATTGGAATCCGAAGACAAAATGGACAAGACCGTGCAGTTCCTGAAGCAGGAGCTCAGCGGCCTTCGCACCGGCAAAGCCAACCCCGCCCTGGTGGACACGATTACCGTGGACTACTACGGCACCCCCACCCGCCTGCGCGATATTGCCAACATTTCCACCCCCGAACCCCGCCTGATCGTGATCAACCCGTTCGACCCCTCGTCGCTCGGCCTGATCGAGAAGGCCATCGTGGCCGCCAATATCGGCATCACCCCGATGAACGACGGCCGCCTGATCCGGGTTCCGATTCCGGAACTGTCGGAAGAGCGCCGCAAAGACATGGTCAAAATGGCCGGACGCACCACCGAAGAGCAGCGCGTTTCCGTGCGCAATATCCGCCGCGACTCCAACGACCAAATCAAGGCGTTGCAGAAAAACGGCGACATCACCGAAGACGACCGCGACTCCGCGCTGGAGCAAATCCAGAAAGCCACCGACGGGCACATCAAGAAGATGGACGAAATGCTCGCCGCCAAAGAAAAAGAGATCATGGAAGTGTAGGGCCTTGGGTTGCTGGGCGATGGACGATGGCAAGCCCCATCGTTCAGCGCCCATCGACCAACCAATAAAAGGAGCAAAGCGACCCCATGAAACCGAAGGTTCTAATCGGCATTACCGGAGGTATTGCCGCGTACAAGGCGGTTGACGTTGTCAGCCAGCTGGTCAAGGCCCATTGCGACGTCCGCGTCGTGATGACCGAGGCGGCCACCAAATTCGTCGCCCCGCTCACCTATGCCGCGCTCACGCAGCAAAAGGTGCTCACCTCCATCTTCCCCGACACGGGCTCGGGCGACCTGGACGTGATCTACCCCCACCTCTACCCCGCCACCGAAGCCGACGCCTTCGCCGTGCTGCCGGCCACCGCCGACGCCATTGCCAAACTCGCCAACGGCTTCGGCGACGACATCGTCTGCTGCAGCGCGCTTTCGCTGAAACCGACCTGCAAGCGCATCTTTTGCCCGGCGATGAACGTACAAATGTGGCAACAACCCGTCGTCAACGACAACACCCGCAAGTTGCTCAGCTACGGCTGGCACCAGGTGGGCCCGGAAAAGGGGCGCCTCGCCTGCGGTACGCAGGGCTACGGGCGCATGAGTGCGCCGACCGCCATCGCCCAGATCATCCTCAATTCGGTTTTTTAGGTTTCGACCACCAACAAAACCAAGGAACCGGTCCTGGCGACTCCGCGATCGGATCCCTCCCATGAGCAAAACGATTTTAATCCTGTCGGGCCCGACGCACGAATACATCGATCCGGTACGCTTCATCGGCAACGCCAGCAGCGGCCTGATGGGCAAGGCGATCGCGGAAGAAGCCGCCGCGCGCGGCTACGCCGTCGAGTTCGTCAGCGGTCCCGTCGCCGGGAACAACCTGCCGCAAGCGGCAAGCCTCCACCGCGTAACGAGTGCGCAAGAGATGCTGGATCAGGCGCAAAAACTCTTCCCTTCGGCGGATGCCACCGTCTTCGCCGCCGCCGTGGCCGACTACGCCCCCGCCGAAAAGCGGACCGAGAAAATGGCCAAATCCACCGGCGAACTGATCCTGCACCTGCGCCCCACCCCGGACATCGCCAAAACGCTCTGCGCCAACAAACGGGCGGATCAAGTGGCCATCGGATTCGCGCTGCAGACCTCCGACGGCGAGTTCAACGCGACCCGCAAGCTCGAAGGCAAGAACCTCGACGGCATCGTGCTCAACACCCCTGCCACGCTGGGAGCCCAGGATGGCGACTTCAGCTTTTTGAGCAGGAGCGCGGAGGCATTCGCGCACTGGGGCGTCATCGACAAAGCCGAATGCGCCAAGCGCATCCTCGATGCCATCGGCGATCTTTCGGCGTGATCTAAGGCACTTCGTCGATCCAACCGCCGCCAAGGACTTCGCCGTTTTGGTAGAAGACAGCGGCCTGTCCGGGGGTCAGCGCAAATTGCGGTTCATCGAACACGACGGTTCCGTCCGCAACCTTCACCGTCGCGGTTGCGCCGTTGGAGCGGTAGCGCGGGCGGACCTCGCAAACCAGTTCGCCCGCCGGCGCCTCGCCGGAAATCCAGTGGATATCGGACAACGTGCATACGGACTTCATTACGCCGGGACGCGGCGCGACTTCGACGACATTGTTTTCCTGATCGAGCCGCTTGACGTACATGCGCTCGCCGAGGGCGATGCCCAGCTTGCCGCGTTGCCCGACGGTGAAACGGTGCAGTCCATCATGGTGCCCGACCACCTTGCCGTCCGGATCGCGGATTTCGCCGCGCTTGATCACGGAAGGATCGCGCCGCTCGACGAAGTCGGGCAACTTGCCCTCCTCCACGAAACAGAGATCCTGGCTCTCGCCGCGCGGGACGATGGGGAGTCCGCGCTCTTCGGAATAGGCCTTGACGGCGGGCTTCGGCAGATCGGCCAGCGGAAACAGCAGGAAAGCGAGCTGCTTCTGGCTCAGGCGGTGCAGGAAATAGGATTGGTCCTTGTTGGCATCCTGCGCCGCCAGTAGATGGTATTTTCCGTCGGCCCAGCGCTGAACGCACGCATAGTGCCCCGTCGCCAGATGGTCGCAGTTTAGCTGCAGCGCACGATCCATCAAAAACCCGAACTTAACGAACGAGTTGCAGTAGATGCAGGGCGAGGGGGTACGCCCGGAGGCATAGGCCTCGACGAACGGATCGACGATCTTGTCGGTGAAAATATCCTGCGCATTGACCACATAGTGGCGGATATCCAGATAGGAGCAGACCTTGCGGGCGCGCTCGACATCCTCCAGCGAACAGCAACGCGAGCCGTCCTTCCACATGTGCGCGGTCAAGCCGATCACCTCATAACCCTGATCAACCAGCATGGCGGCGGCGGCGGAACTATCGGTTCCCCCGCTCATCCCAATGGCCACGCGCCCTCTCGTACTCTTTTGGTCCAACTCCGACATGCGCGAAAGATAGACAGGCTCCACCCCGATGGCAAGCGCCTCCGCAATTTATCCGAACCCGGCGTCGACGGAACCATCTTTTTACCCCCCGGCCGAACCTCGCTTGGTTCATTCGCTGCGCCTCTGCAAACTCCGTGGAAAAATTATCCGTCGCAAGCATGATGGGATTCGAACGAACCACCCCGCCGCAAGCAGCGGGGCATAGACCCAACGCTTCGACGAGAACTCAAATCCCGCTCAAGTGCCCCCTCATTGAGCGGACCCAAAATTGAACGTTTATTAAAGTTTCCGGTCTTTCATAAGTGTAGCGAGGGAACCACAAACCGTGGCGAACAACATTTCTAGTATTTTTTACTAGACTGCAACGGCATCACATACTACAAACGAACGATCTTTAACAAACAACGAGGTATACTACAATGGCAACAAATCCTATTGGCAAAAACACGAAAACTATCGGAATCAACATGTCCAAGAAAATGGCCGATGAACTCGAAAAGCGCGCAGAGTCCATGCACCTTTCGACCAGCAAGTATTGCAAGGTCATCCTGAGCGAATGGCTCACCTCGGGCAAGAAGCTGACGCTTTCAGAAAAAAAATAGCTCTCCTTGTTAGCAGAGATGGCAAGCTGACGACCGGGCTCCCTTCAGGGAGCCCATTTCCATTTACGGGCGATCGGACCGAAAACGGGAATTTTACCAAGGTTAGCCTTTGACATCCCCAAGCTCAGGGGTTATGTTCCGCGATCATTTTTTGGGAAATTAACGACGGAGAGTTTACCATGTCCATGCACAGCAGTTTGAAAGGCGCGTCGAAAATCCGCGCCAAGCGCAACGTACTGAAGCGTTTCGAGCGTATCGACAGCCTCAAGAAGGATGGTCGCTGGAAAGAAGGCGACCGGGCCCTTGGCCTGCCGAAAACCAAGCCCGAAGATTAATTCGGAGTTGGGATGATTTGCGAAGCACTCCAGGCACAGCCCGGAGTGCTTTTTTTATTTTCAATGCAATCACCACAACGCACCGGAGCATCCGGAATGCAAATTTCCTGCATGCTCCCCGCGGAAAAAGAGCACCATGCCTGAACAGCAACCCATACGACTCCAGAAATACCTGGCCGACTGCGGTCTCGGCTCGCGACGCTTTTGCGAAACGCTGATCACCGCCGGACGCGTATCCGTCGATGGCAAAACCATCACGGAACTGGGCACGAAGGTGGATCCGACCCAGCAAACCGTGGTCTGCAACGGGAAGACGCTGACCAAAGAGCCGCCCGTCACCATCCTGCTCAACAAGCCGCCGAAGGTGATCTGCACCTCGGACGACCCGCAGGGGCGCACCACCGTTCTCGAACTGCTCGAAGACCTTCCCGAACGCGTCTACACCGTCGGCCGCCTCGACTTCATGAGCGAGGGGCTGATCATGGTCACCAACGATGGCGACCTCGCCCATTCGCTGATGCACCCGCGCTACCACATCGAAAAGGTCTACAAGGTCTGGATCGACTCCCCGATCGGCTACCACCAGCTCAAGAAAATGAAGCGCGGCATCGCCAACGGCGGCGAAACATTGCGCGTGCTCGACATCGACGAAGGCCGCCACACCAAGCAAGGCGTCGAATACACCATCACCCTCGGCGAAGGCAAGAACCGCCATATCCGGCGCCTGATGGAACACTTCGATAAAAAGGTGTTTCGCCTGATGCGCATCGCGATCGGCCCCATCCGGCTCGACGAGCTCAAGCCCGGCGAATGGCGCCGCGCCAAACCCGCCGAACTCAAGCTGCTGCGGGCGGCGCTGGCAGAAAAAAAGGGTTCAGGCAAAGCCTGAACCCTCGCAACCACGCTAGCAAGGCCTAGAACCGAAGGCTCACTTCGCCTGCAATGTTGTGGTAGAACCAGTTCCCGGAAATCACCGGTTCATATTCCAGGGAAAGGTTCAGCCGGTCGCTGACCGACCAGTCGCCCTTCAATCCGAGCACGAGTGCCGCCGCATCCGATTCCGGGCTCTGCAGCGGGACATCCGAACCAATCAACGAACCGTCCGGATCCATGGAGTTGTCGAGCAGCTCGATGCGCAAACCGGTCCGGAGAGCCAAACGCAGATTGCCGCCGCTTTCCAGCATCCAATTCCGCGCGCCGCGAACCCCCAACTCAACCGGCAGGTTGTGGGATGTGTGGGAATCCACCGACAGCGGTTGCGTTCCGCCGCCATCCGTGTAGCTGCCATGCATCCCCAGGACGTAGGTGACCCGGCCATAAGGCTCGATCTCGTACCCATCCTTGAGGAAGGTGTAGCCCCCTTCCAGCCATGCGCCCAGCAGGTTGGAATCGAAGTCGCCGGTATACCGCTGCCAATCGAGCGCATTACGCTCCGTATCGTTCCAGGCATGGCCATAGCTCAGCCCGAAATCGGCATACCAGGTTTCGGAGAACCAGTTGCCATATACGCTGGCCATGAACATGTCGGAGTTGCCTCCGCCGGCCCCGCCGTCGGCATCCAGATCGGACCACAGGCCTCCGGCGGCACCGCCGACGATCATGTCGTCCTTCACCAGTTTTTCGGCACCGACCATGAAGCCATGGGCGTTCCAGTCGTATCCGGCAAAGCCCCCATCGGCATCCTGCGATCCGATATAGTTGATTTGGCGGACATAGGTCAGCCACTCGCCGTCTTCCAGCCGGCGGCGCATGGCCCGCTCCGGCCCTTCCACGCCTTCGGGCATCTCGATCTCCTCCTCCGAGCCAGGGTCCGCGGAGGGCGTGCGCATGATCGCGCGCATACCGCCGGCGTGGCTGGAAAGGTCGTCAAAGAGCGCGATCGCCGAAGCGGAAACCACCTGCATGGCACTGACGCCGCCGGGCGTCCCCCCCTCGTCAAGCGGACGCATCCCCGTGGCTTTCACGGTTACATTGCTTCCGCCATCCACGTCGACATCGACGGTGAACATCGATTTCGAGCTCTCGACGAACATTCCATCAACCCCATTGGTGGTGGTAATGACCGTGTAGGTATTGCCGATGATTTGATCGGCCATTTGGCCCGCCGCCGCGAAGGCGCCGATTCCGGCCCCATCTTCGACCACCAGCTTGCCCTTGATATCGAGCATCGTGTTGTCGTCGCTGGCGGGATCTTCCTGCAGCTCGAAACCGAGCCCGGCCGCTTTTCCAACCACCAACTCATCGTCGTACAGACCGTCGAGCTCGGTCGGGCCGCCGGCAAACTTCAGCAGCCCCGATTTCAGCTCGATTTGGTTCATGCCGCCGCTGCCCATCAGCCCCCCTTCGAGGCGGGTATCGCCCAGAATCACGAAGCGGTTGTTTCCCGCGCCGAGATCGACGTTGCCGATCAGGCTGACATTGTCGAGGATGACCGTATCGTCGCCATAGCCGCCCATCAAGGCATAGGATTCGGGATTGCCATCCGGCAATTCATAGCCGTCGGCCGCCTGGGCCACCGCATGGATGCTCACGTCATGAGCTTCGACATACATGAATTCCGAAGCCCGGATCGCGACCGCCTCGGCAGCACCGGAACGGGAAACGCCATTCGTGGTGGCCACCCCGGCGATCGCCGTGGCGATGAGGTCGGTCGAGAGCAGCGGAATCGCAACGATCTCGCCATCGACTGCGGAGGCATAGGCATCGGCAGAGGCAGAGGAACCCGCCGTGGTGGCTATTCCTCCATAGGCTGTCGCACGGATCAGACCACTGACGTTCCCGATCACATCCCCATTGATCGCGTAGGCATAGGCACGGGCGTAAGCCGAACCCGATGTAGCGGTCGCCTTCCCGGCCTTGGCTATGGCTTCAACCGTGCCGGACACTTCGCCCTGCACATCCCCGTCGATCCCATAGGCATGGGCGTCGGCTTCGGCCGTTGTGTCAGCCGTGGCATTCCCGGCGGTCGCCTTCCCGGAAACGGTCCCCTTCACGGCACCGTAGACCTGTTCGGAAACCCCCTCGGCATAGGCGTCGGCGCTTGCACTACCGGCCGAGGATTTTGCGGTTCCGCCTGTTGCGATTGCCTTGACCATGCAATCCACCGATCCATCAATCTCTCCGCCGATTCCGTAGGCACTGGAATCCGCCCGGGTGGTGGAAGCCCCCTCGGCACGGCCGCCGATAGCCGTGGCCGAGACGGTGCCGGACACCGTGCCATACACATGATCGTCGGCACCATACACATCGGCACTGGCATTGGCGGTTCCATTCGTGGACGTTGCCGTTCCGGCGGTGGCCATGGCCTCAACCATGCCGGAGATATCGCCATAAATTTCATCCTCGAACGTCGAGGCATAGGCATCGGCATCGGCCGAAGAATAGCCCTCGGCACTGCCGCCCTTGGCCGTGGCTTTGACCGTGCCGGACACCGTGCCATACACATAATCATCGAAGCCATAAGCGTCGGCCTCGGCGCTGGCGCTTCCGCTCGCGGATTTCGCCGTTCCGCCGGTGGCCGTGGCCG
>NZ_JBFJYW010000051.1:0-15605 GCF_041622395.1 Pontiella sp.
CCGAAACCGAAGGCCACTCGATCAAGAAGTCATCGGCGACCGGAATGCAGTTGGTGATCCGGAAGCAGGAGAGGGCATTGGTGGGATCCATACCCGTGATGGCCTCCTGTTCGTTGTTGTGCCCGTCATGATCCGGGTCGGCGGAAGCTACGGCGTTGGTCGGACCACCGAAATAGAGCGACTCCCACCAGTTGGGGAGGTTGTCAGAGTCATAGTCGTCGTTTGCGACAAGAACGGTGAAGTGGTATTCCGCTTCCGTTCCTTTTGCGCAAGAATAGAAAACTCCTGCGTTGTTGGTGCCCCAGGCTTCGTGGGTGATACCGATGCCAACTACCCAATTGCCGGGCGCGAAGGTTAGGTTTTCGGTGCTGCGGGTCGAGAGGGGAGCAGTTGGTTCCCACAGGGGACTGTCACTATATAGGCCAACCAGATCGCGATCTCCTTCTAGTTTTGTCCATCGCTCGATTTCAACTGTAGTTACAGCTGGATCGACATATTCCCAAGACAGGGTTGTCGGATTAGGTGATGAAAACAAAGTACCGTGGAGTGGGGCGGGGAATGTGAATGCTGCTTGTTCTTCAATATCCGGGATTGGGGTGCTTCCATCGTTTTGGGCGAATGGAATGGATGTGGATCGGATGATGCCATTACTAAAGCCGATTGTAATAACATAGTCGCCATCCCCAAATTGACTGAAGAACGGTGTGGGTGTTGCGCTTTCAATGCTATATGCCCACGCAAGATTGCCATCTTCTGGATGCTTGTTTGTAACGGCTATATCCGCTCCTCCTGGACATTGGATGAATACATTGGAAACCAAGGTGTCGGTTAGAAGACCAATGTAGAAATCATAGATGTCGTCAGAACTCGACGTTGGCTCTCTACTCTCGATCCCGTGATCAATCTCCACTTCAGAAAGATGGTTGGAAATCCCCGGTAGCGCGTCGGCCTCGAAGTTGTCGCCATAGACCTGTCCGGAGCTGATGCCCAGTTGATCGGAAAATCCAACGATCCATACGTTAAGGGAATCGTCATCGGTTAACCCCCAGTTGGCGGTACTCAGATTTGTGGCAACGATAAATCCGCTGCCTAGGTCATATTGGCTGGTCAATGTTTTCATAACCGAGTCATAGGAGATTCGAAGGGTCGCAGAATCGGCGCTGATCGGAAGGAACGTCTCGATATCACCGTCACCGATGCTCCATCCTGTGTCGATGTAACGATCCGTTTCGTCGTCCGAGCCATAGGCGGCCAAGCCTACCCAAAAACTTTTGTCCCAATCCTTGTGGACGGCCAGCTCGAATGTTGCGTTTTGATCGTGGTTGGTTGGAGTCGACGCATTATGGGCTTCGATCGCGATATACCAATCCTGCGTGGAACTTCCGGAGTTGAGCGTCCAGAGCCACATCCCGTCATCCTCTTCATTGATCCCTGGTGTGTTGTATTCAGCGCGGTTATTGGTCTCGGTCAATCCGGTGCCAAATGGAATGGTCCACTTGGTGGGATCCAGGGCGTTGTCGTCAAAATCGTCCGAGCCGGAGAGGGTGGCCATAACGGCGTTGCAACAGAGCAACGTGCAGAAAAAAAGAACGCTTGCGATTTTCATTTTTCACCTCCAGTTCCCCCAAACCCCGTTGGGGCGATATACTCCTTTTTGCGCGGACGGCAAGCGAAAATACGGGAGTGGAAATGGGTATATGAATGCGCAATTGGGGGCGGAAAGGTCTCCTTCGTCAACCGTTTCCGCCCTACAAAAAAACACCCCGTCGGTTCCGGCGGGGTTTTTCTTTATTTCAACTTGAGCTGCGCGAGGCAGCGCTTGAAGTCGCCGGGCAGGGGGGCGGTGGCGCGGACGGGCTTGCCCGTTTTGGGATGGTTGAAGATGAGGCGGTAGGCGTGCAGCATCTGGCGCGGCTGCTCGACGGAGACGTCGTTTCCGGTTCCGCCGTATTTCTTGTCGCCGAGCACCGGGTAGCGCTTGTCGGCGAGGTGGCGGCGGATCTGGTGCGTGCGGCCGGTCTCGATGCGCAGTTCCAGGTAGCTCGAATATTTGTTCGAGTCGAGCAGCTTGACCAGCGTGGTCGACATGAACCCGTCGATGTCGGAGTGGATTTCGTTCCAGATCTTGGGAAACTTGCCAACGGTGATGGCGCGGTAGATTTTCATGATGTCGCGCCCCTTGAACAGCGGAATCATCGCGGCCTTGGCTTCGGCGCTCTTGGCGAAGATCACGCAGCCGGAGGTCTCCTTGTCGAGGCGGTGGACGGCGCAGATGTTCTTGTTCTTTTCCTGCTTCCGCAAGGTGGCTTCGATGCTGCTGTCGGAGGCATTCGTCAGGAAGTAGGCGGGTTTGTTGACGATCATGTAGTCGTCGTCCTGCCAGAGGATGCCGATGTGTTTGCCTTCCGGCTTCTTCTGGTCGTCGATCAGGATTTCGATGCGGTCGTTTTCCATGACCTCGTGCTTGCGGATCCAGACGCGCTTGCCGTTCACCAGCACCTGCTTGGCATCGATCGCCGCCTGGGCCGCCTTTTTGGAAATGCCGAGTTCTTCCGCAATCACGGCAAACAGCCGCTTGCCTTCGTGTTTGTATTTGACCGTAAAGATCTGCTTCTTCATATCGATTGTCCTGTAGAGTCGCCGCGACGAGGTGGCTTTGCGCACCGCTCGGCGGGAAGCCCCCGCGTTGCGGCGGCTTTACTTGTTCCTGATTGAACGCGGCATCATGTTTGCTAAGCCCTTAAATGACAAGCCCCGTCGATTGGTAAAAATTGCCGCGACTAGGGTTTTTCGGCGAGCCAGATGGTGTGGCGGCGGCCTTTGGTCTTGCGGGCGCGGACGGTGACTTCTTCGATGCTGAACCCCGCGCCGCGCAGTCGCTTCGAGAACGAGGCATCGGGTTCGGCCGACCAAACGCCCAGGATGCCGCCGGGCTTGAGCGCTTTCCTAGCCGCATCGATTCCGCCGCGGGTGTAGAGGCGGTCGTTGCCTTGGTGAGTGAGGGCGTCGGGGCCGTTGTCGACATCGAGCAGGATGGCGTCGTAGGCGTTGGGTTTTTCGCGGATCACCAGCCCGACGTCGGATTCGCGGACGGTGGTGCGCGCGTCATCCAGCGGCTTGTTGGCGAGTTCGGCGAGATGCGTCCGGTTCCATTTCACGACGGCGGGAACCAGTTCGGCCACCACCACTTCGGCGGTAGCGCCCAGATGGTCGAGGGCCGCCCGCAGGGTGAAGCCCATGCCGAGCCCGCCGATGAGCACGCGCGGCTGCTCGCGCTTTGCCACCCGGTCGCAGGCCAGCTCCGCCAAGGCGTCTTCCGACCCATGCATGCGGCTGTTCATGAGTTCGTCGTTGCCGACGGAAATCGAAAACTCGAAGGCGCGCTGATAGAGTTTCATCGCGCCGCCGTCGCCGGGCACGGTGGTTTCGTCTAGCAAGACCCATGGATTCATCGTCGCGGTTCCCCGTTTGGTTAAAAGGGCGCGGATAGTGGCGGCCGGAGGGGGATTATGCAAGCAGGCAATTGCCCGCATCGCCGGCGTTTCGGCTACGGGTGCCGTTGCAGGAAGTCCTTGTAGGCGCAGGCAATGCCTTCCTTTAGGTCGGTTTTCGGCGCCCAGCCCAAGCGGCGCAGCCGCGCGGAATCCATCAGCTTCCGGGGCGTGCCGTCGGGCTTGGTGGTGTCCCATTCGATTTTGCCTTCGAAGCCGACCCCCTCCCGGACCAGTTCGGCCAGCGCGCGGATCGAGATCTCGGTTCCGGAGCCGATGTTGATGTGCGACTGCACCGTGCCGGATTCATCGGTGAAGGCGAGATCGGCGTAGGACGCGTTCTCGAGCAGAAAGGCGCAGGCCTCGGCCAGATCGTCGCTGTAAAGGAATTCGCGCAGCGGCGAGCCGGTTCCCCAGCAGACGACCTTTGGTGCGCCTTGTTGCTTGGCCTCGTGGAAGCGGCGGATCATGGCGGGCAGCACGTGCGAATTTTCGGGGTGGTAGTTGTCGCCGGGGCCATACAGGTTGCTCGGCATGGCCGAGAAAAAGTTGGAACCATACTGCCGTTGGTAGGCGTCGCAGAGGCGGATGCCGGCAATCTTGGCGATGGCGTAGGGTTCGTTGGTGGGCTCCAACGGGCCGGAAAGCAGCGCCTCCTCCTTGAGCGGTTGGGGCGCCAGCTTGGGGTAGATGCAGGAGGAGCCGAGAAACAGGAGCTTTTTCACCTGGTGCACCTGGGCCGCATGAATGAGGTTGGCCTCGATCATGAGGTTTTCATAGAGAAACTGCGCGCGGTAGAGGTTGTTGGCGTTGATCCCGCCAACCTTGGCCGCAACGATCACCACGTAGTCGGGCCGCTCGTCGGCGAAAAAGCGGTTCACGGCCGCCTGGTCGATCAGGTCGAGTTCCGCATGCGTTCGGCCAACGAGGTTGGCATAGCCCTTGGATTCCAGCGTGCGCCATATGGCCGAGCCCACCAGGCCGCGGTGCCCGGCAACGTAGATTTTCGCGGTTTTGTCCATGGTGTTCCCCGGTTAAAATCCCAGCTCGTAGGCCGGGTTGTCGAGCAGCCGCAAGTCGCCGTCGGTCATGATGCGAACCAGCTCGGCAAACTTGACCTTGGGTTCCCAGCCGAGTTGCCGTTTGGCCTTGGCCGGGTCGCCCAGCAGTTGCTCGACCTCGCACGGACGGTAGTATTTCCGGTCGATCCGGACAACCGTCTTCCCCGTGGTTTGATCAATTCCGCACTCGTCCTTGCCTTCGCCCTGCCATTGGATGGTGCGCCCGACATGCTCAAACGATTTTTCGATGAACTCGCGAACGGCATGCATTTCGCCGGTGGCGACCACATAGTCGTCCGGGTGCTCCTGCTGCAGCATCATCCACATCATTTCGACGTAATCCTTGGCATAGCCCCAGTCGCGCATGGCATCGAGGTTGCCCATGTAGAAGCAATCCTGCAGCCCGCGGTGGATGCGCGCGACCGCCATGGTGATTTTGCGGGTCACGAAGGTTTCGCCCCGCCGCGGCGACTCGTGGTTGAACAGGATGCAGTTGTTGGCGTGCAAGCCGTAGGACTCGCGATAGTTTTTAGTGATCCAGAAGCCGTACAACTTGGCCACGCCGTAGGGCGAGCGCGGATAGAAGGGGGTGGTCTCGGTTTGCGGGATCTCCATCACCTTGCCGTAGAGTTCCGACGTGGAGGCTTGGTAGAACCGCGCTTCGATGCCCGTCTCCCGAATCGCGTCCAGCAGGCGCAGCACGCCCAGTCCATCCGCTTCGGCCGTGTATTCGGGAACCTCGAAGGAGACCTGCACATGCGACTGCGCGGCCAGGTTGTAGATCTCGCACGGTTCGATTTTTTCGATCAGCCGGTTCAGGTTGCTGGAGTCGGTCAGATCGCCGTAGTGCAGGAACATGTTCACGTCTTCCTCGTGCCGGTCTTTGTAGAGGTGGTCGATCCGGCGGGTGTTGAAGGAGCTCGCGCGCCGGATGATGCCATGCACTTCATACCCCTTCTTCATCAGCAGTTCCGCCAAGTACGATCCATCCTGCCCGGTGATCCCCGTAATCAATGCCTTTTTCATCGATGTCCCTTTGTTGAATGTCAATGGTGTTGCGCAGTTTATAAGTTCCAGAAATGAAAGCTACCTTATTCAAGATTGCATGTTCAATATATACCGCGCGGAAATTGCACATCGGGGCGCGTACGCCGGCCGAATGGGGCGGAATGGCCGACGCACCGGGCCTGTCACCTAGCCGAATGGGTGGTTCGAATCTTTTCGCCTTCGATGGCGGTCCATGGTCTAATTCCGCGGTTTTTAAGGAAAAACCGTTCGCGCGGCGCTGAACGCCGGGAGGTGCCGCTGCCGGGTTTTCGGAGGAGTATCCGTTTCCGGCACAACGGGTTTGTCCGATTGCCGGTCGGCGGGGGCAGCCGTCTCGGGGCAATTAACCGGTGCGGCATGTCATTTCCGGGGGCTGGGTCGCGTTAATATAGATGAGCGAAAGGATACCGGTTTGCTTGAATGGGCAAGGGGAAGTCTGCGCGGACGGCAGGCGGGGGTTTTAATACATGTGGAAAACTTTTACGGTGATCTTGGGCATCTGCGTTAGCGCAAGTGCCTATGACGAGGTAGTGATATTCCCGCAGGAGAAGGGCGTGCGCATCAACCGCTTCTTCTACGATTTCAAGTCGCCGTCGGCGCCCAAAAAATTCATGGGCAAAGGATGGGCGGAGACCTTGCTGACGGAGTACGGGTTCAGCGGGATCCGCACCTCGATCTATGGCACCGGCAACAAGCCCGCGCATCCGCAGCCCGGCGTGGTGCTTGAGAAGTTCTACGAGCCGGAAACCACAGCCCTGAAGTTGGCCAAAAAAATCAAGCCGGACGTGATCGTCTTCGCCAGCAAGAAGCTGGATAACACCGAGTCGTTCCCGGACTGGACCAAAAACGGCCGGGGCGTCATCCCTGAAAAATATGCGATCCTGCTGGCGGATTATCTCGAATACATGAAGCGCGAAGGCCTGCCGGTCGATGTGCTGGGCATCGACAACGAGCGGCGCTTCAACGAGGGCAACATCATGCCCGAGACGCACCGCGATGTCGTGCTCGAACTGCGCCGCTTGGCCGCCGAACGCGGCTTGCAAATGCCCAAGATCATCGGCCACGAGGATTACGCCATGGGGCGCAACAATTGGATGGAGAAGTTCGTGGAGCTGGAAAGCGACACCCTCGACATCTTTGGCGGGCACTACTACACCCGCGCACGGATTCTGGATAAGCTCAAGTCCGATCTGGCCTATGCCGGCGACCGCGAAAAATGGCACTCGGAACTGCACTGGGACAACCACGGCGATCCCAAGGGTTCCATCCATTCGATGGAGACGGCCGTCTGTTCCTTCCTGGCGCTGTGGGATTGCGTAGACAACGGCATGAACGGGTTGATGTGGTGGGACTTCAACCCCAAGAAAAAACGGCGCGACTACCTGATGCATGCCGCCAGTGTTCCGCTGGTGAATGCCTGGCCCCTCAAGGTGATCGATCCGGATGGCTCGGAGACCGTCGAGCTCAATCAGTTGCATACGCGCGCCTTCCTCCAGGGGGATGTCGTGACCGTCTATGCCCTCAACTACGATTCCTCCAGAACGTGGAAAGACCTGCGCTTCAAGCTTGCCACGGGAAGCATCGCGGGCAAAATCGAAGGCCGCCAGTGGGCCGACGGCCATGGCGACAAGGGCAGGACCGGGGAGATCAGGCCCTACACGCGCGGTAGTTTCCGCGTTGATCTTGCCCCGGGCACGATTAATGTGTTTTCATTCAAGGTCAATTTGTAGGGCGAAACCGGGAGTCGGAACGCGTGGGAGTTTTAACGATGAATTTAAAGAAAACGATTGCGGCCGGTTTGCCGGCACTTCTCGTGGGCGCGGTCGCGGTTGCCGCCGCCCAGCCCAATTTCGTGTTCATCCTGGTGGACGACCTCGGGATCCACGATATCGGGGCGGAGGGCAGCACCTTCTACGAAACCCCGCACATCGATGGGCTGGTAAAATCCGGAATGCGCTTTGAAAACGGCTATGCGGCCTGCCAGGTTTGCAGCCCCTCGCGCGCCAGCATCATGCTCGGAACCGCGCCGCCGCGCCACGGCATTACCCAGTATATCGGCGACAAGTCCGGCCTGGCCTACAATCGCGGCGATCCCGTCATGCCCGCCGAATATCTCCACAACCTGCCGGCCGATCAAACGACGCTCGCCGAAGCGCTCCGCGCCGGCGGCTATACCACCTTCTTTGCCGGCAAATGGCATCTGGGCGACGAAGGCTCTTGGCCGGAAGACCATGGCTTCGACATCAACAAGGGCGGTTGGAGCAAGGGCTCGCCCAACGGCGGCTACTTCGCGCCCTGGAAAAACCCCAAGCTGGAAAACGGCCCCGACGGGGAATCGCTGACGCTGCGCCTGGCCCACGAAACCGCCAGCTTCATCGAAGCGAGCCAGGACAAACCCTTTCTCGCCTACCTCTCGTTCTATGCGGTGCATGGCCCGATCCAGACCACGGAGGCGCTTTGCGACAAATATAAGAAAAAGGCCAAGAAGATGGGGCTGGTGGATAACGGCCCCCGCTTCAAGTTCGACCGGCGGCTGCCCGTCCGGCAGGTGCAGGACAATCCGATCTATGCCGGCATGATGGAAACCCTCGACGACGCGGTGGGCATCGTGCTCGACACGCTCAAGAAGACCGGGCTCGACAAAAACACGGTGGTCATCTTCACGGGCGACAACGGCGGCGTCTCTTCCGGCGATGCGTTTGCCACCAGCCTGCTGCCCTTCCGCGGCGGCAAGGGGCGGCAGTGGGAAGGCGGCATCCGCGAACCCTACTACATCCGCGTGCCCGGCATGACCAAGCCCGGATCCATCACCCAAGTGCCCGCCATTGGTATGGATTTCTTCCCGACCATGCTCGAGCTCGCCGGCCTGCCGCCGATGCCGCAGCAGCACGTCGACGGCGTCAGCCTGGTGCCGGTGCTCAAGGGCGGAACGCTGCCCGACCGCGACCTGTTCTGGCACTACCCGCACTACGGCAACCAGGGCGGCGAACCCTCCTCGATCATCCGCTCGAAGGATTGGAAGCTGATCTTCTACCACGAAGACGGACGCTACGAACTCTACAACCTGGCCGACGATATCGGCGAGCAGTCCGACCTCGCCGCGCAGCACCCTGAAAAGGTGGCCGAGCTGAAAAAGAGACTCGATGCCTGGCTGGCCGACACCGGAGCCGTGATGCCCGAGCGCGACCCGCGCTTCACGCAGGCCAAGTTCGACGCCAAGCTCGAAAGCGCCCGCACGAAAAAACAGGACAGCCTCGAAAAGCAACATGCCCGCTATCTGGAACCCGGTTGGAAGCCCAACGCCAATTGGTGGGGCAGTTCCGCGCAGGACTGAATTTAAGGAGCCGTTTATGAAAAAGAATCTGATTTTTGCGATGTGTCTGGGGGCCGCTTGGGTTGCGGGCGCGGCGGAATCCGCGCCGCCGAATGTCCTGGTGATTTTGGCCGATGATTTGGGCTATGCCGATTTGGGCTTCCAGGGATCGACGGAGATTCCCACGCCCAACCTCGACCGGCTCCGGGCGTCGGGCATCCGCTTCACCGATGCGCATGTGTCGGCTTCGGTATGCAGTCCGTCGCGCGCCGGCATGATGACCGGGCGCTATCAGCAGCAGTTCGGCCACGAGCCCAACTGTCCGCCGCAGGAGTTCGGCATGAACCTCGAGGAGCGCACCATCGCCGATGCCCTCAAACCGCTGGGCTACCGCACCGGCCTCGTCGGAAAATGGCATCTGGGCGACCGCGACTGCTTCTATCCGACCCACCGCGGCTTCGACTGGTTCTGCGGCCTGCGCGAAGGGTCCCGCAGCTATTTCTACGACAACAAGAAAGACGACAAGCCCGGCAGCCCCAAGGCCATCGAGCTCAATGGCAAGCCCGTGAAGTTCGAGGGCTACCTGACCGATTTCTTCACGGGAAAGGCCGTTGAATTCATCGAGGAACAGACCGAGGAAACGCCGTTTTTCCTCGTCCTCTCCTATACCGCGCCGCACGCCCCGATGCATGCGACCGAGGCGGACCTGCAGCGGTTCAAGCACATCAAAAACCAAAAGCGCCGCACCTATGCCGCGATGGTTTCGGCCATGGACCGCGGGGTCGGCCAAGTGATGGACGCGCTGGAAAAAACCGGCGCGGCGAAAAACACGCTGGTCTTTTTCCTGAGCGACAACGGCGGGCCGATCAACCACAATGCTTCCGTCAACCTGCCGCTGAACGGGGAGAAGGGGATCAAGTTCGAGGGCGGCATCCGCGTGCCGTTCGTCGTCAGCTGGCCCGGACAACTGCCGGCCGGCGCAACTTACGAACCGATGGTTTCGTCGCTCGACATTTTGCCGACGGTGCTCACCGCCGCCGGGGGCACGCCCGACTATGGCCATCTGGCCGGCCGCGATCTGGTGCCGTTTCTCAAGGGCGACGATGACGGCATTCCGCACCAAAATCTCTATTGGCACAAGGAGTGGTTCTCCGCCATGCGCGACGGCGATTGGAAGCTGCTCTACGTGCAGGATTTCGGCTACGCGCTCTACAACCTCAAAGACGATTTGGGCGAGAAGAACAACGTGGCCAAACAACATCCCGAACGGCTCGAACAGATGCGGCGCGATCTCGATGCCTGGAAGGCCAAGGGCACCGGCTCCGAGTGGACCGAAGGTCCGAAATGGTATCGGATCAACCGACAGCTCCATATCGATTTGATTGAAGAAGGAACACAAGTGCCGGCGAAATGATGCGGCTTGGTTAACTAATTAAGGAACGGAATTATGAAATACTCTGGTTTGTTGGTGGCGTGTATTGCAGCAATGACTGCGGGAGCCCAGGCGGCTCCCCCGAATGTGATCTATATTCTGGCGGACGACCTTGGCTACGGCGACTTGAGCTGCATGGGGCAGAAGCATTTCCAGACCCCGAACATCGATGCGCTCAAGGCCAAAGGCATGTTCTTCTCGCAGCACTATTCCGGCAGCACGGTCTGCGCGCCGTCGCGCTCGGCGCTGCTGACCGGGCAGCACACGGGCCACACGTTTGTGCGCGGCAACAAGGAGATCATGCCCGAAGGCCAGCATCCGATTCCCGATTCGGTCGTGCTGTTGCCGGAAATGCTGAAAGCGGCCGGCTATGTCAGCGGCGCGTTCGGCAAGTGGGGGCTGGGCTATCCCGGTTCGGAAGGCGATCCGCTCAAGCAGGGCTTCGACGTCTTCTACGGTTACAACTGCCAGCGCCTCGGCCATCACTACTATCCGTTCCACCTGTGGGACAACGAAACGAAGGTCGTTCTCGACGAGAACGCCGGAACCGCCAAGGGCGCCTATGGGCCCGCGCTCATCCACGAGCGCACCCTCAAGTTTATCGAGGACAACAAGGATAAGCCGTTCTTCGCCTACGTGGCCTCCATCATCCCCCACGCCGAGCTGGCCGCGCCCGAGGAATACATGCAAAAATTCCGCGGCAAATTCGACGAGCCCAAGCCGTTCGAAGGATGCGACGACGGCCCCGAACTGCGCCTGGGTAAATACCAGTCGCAGGCCGAACCGCGTACCGCCTTCGCCGCAATGATCACGCTGCTCGACGACCAGGTCGGCGAAATCGTTGCCCTGACCGAAAAGCTCGGGATCGCCGACAACACGCTGATCATCTTCACCACCGACAACGGGGCGCATCAGGAGGGCGGGGCGGACCCCGACTTCTTCGACAGCAACGGCCCCTTCCGCGGACACAAGCGCGATCTGTACGATGGCGGCGTGCACGTCCCGATGATCGCCTACTGGCCCGGCAAGATTGCTTCCGGCGTCACGTCCGACCACATCTCCGCGTTCTGGGACATGGTGCCGACCTTCACCGAACTCGCCGGCGTTCCGGCTCCGGCAAACACCGACGGCCTTTCGATGGTGCCTTCGCTGCTGGGCAAGGGCGAGCAGGCCGAGCATCCCTACCTCTATTGGGAGTTCCATGAACGGGGCGGCCGCATCGCGGTGCGCATGGGCAAATGGAAAGGCGTCCGCTACAACGTTCTCAAACAACCGAATGCACCGATGCAGCTGTTCGACGTTTCGGTCGATCCCGGCGAACAGAAAAACGTGGCGGCCCAGCATCCGGAAACCGTCGAGCAGATCCAGGCCATCATGAAAAAGGCGCGTACGCCTTCCAAGATCTTCACCTTCGGCCAGGAGCAGTTCAAGGGCGAGTAGGTTCGTTTGTTTTAGCCACGGGGCACGGAGTCGCAACGGTCGTACTTGCAGCTCGGTGCCCCGGTGTTCTCCACCATTGAAAACGTATTGGGGTTGATGATGAAAAAAGTATTGATGGGAATGGTTGTTGCAATGGCCGTGGGCGCCTTCGGGAAAACGTTGCCGATGCCGCCGAAGCCGAATGCGCCCGGCGAAAAGCAACCCGTGTTCGGCGCCGCCGACGGGCACTTCACGTTCGACGGAAAACCCGCCGTCATCATTTCCGGCTCGATCCACTATCCGCGGGTGCCGCGCGCCTATTGGCGCGACCGCATCCAGAAAGCCAAGGCGATGGGGTTCAACTGCATCGGGACCTATGTCTTCTGGAATGCCCACGAAAAGAAGCCCGGCGAGTTCGATTTTTCCGGCAACCTCGACATCGCCGCGTTTGCGCGGGTTTGCCAGGAGGAGGGGATGTGGCTGATCGTCCGCCCCGGCCCCTATGTCTGCTCCGAATGGGATTTCGGCGGCATGCCGGCGTGGCTGCTGAAGGACCCCGAAATGCAGGTGCGCACCAACGATCCGAAGTTTCTGGAAGCCACCGCCCGCTACATGAAAGCCGTGGGCGAACAGCTCAAGGAGCTGCAGATCAATCGCGGCGGCCCGATCATCCAGGTGCAGGTCGAAAACGAATACGGCCAGTTCGGACGGCCCGATAACGCCGACGACATGGCCTATAACAAAGCCATCCACGACCAGCTCGTCGAGGCCGGGTTCGATACCATGTTCATCCGCTGCGACTGGCCCAAGAAAAAGACCATCGGCACCGCGCACATCGACGGCGTCTATACCACCATGAACTTCGGCGGCAGCGCCGACAAAGCCTTCGCCTTCTTCGACCAGGAATATCCCGGCATGCCGAAAATGTGCGGCGAATACTGGGTGGGTTGGTTCGACCACTGGGGCGCCAAGCACCACACCAAGGCGCTCGCTCCCTTCATCAAGGAGATCGACTGGATGCTCGAAAACAGCGTCTCGTTCAACGTCTACATGCTCCATGGCGGCAGCAACTTCGGCTTCAACTCCGGCGCCAACTGGTCGTCCGGGCAATACAGCGCCGACACCACCTCCTACGACTATGATTCGCCGATGGACGAAACCGGCCGCATCACCGAAAAGTTCTACACCTTCCGCAACACCATCCAGAAATATCTGCCGGCCGACTATGCGTTGCCGGAACCGCCGGAGCAGATCAACCGCATCGAGGTGCCGGCGTTCGAGCTGACGCAGACGGCGTCGTTCGAGCAGCTGTTCTCCAAGGGGCATCTGGCGCGGACGCCGCCGCACATGGAGGCGCTCGACGCCCCGCGGGGTTTGGCGCTCTACGCGACCACGCTCGAAGTCCCCAAGGCCGGGGAATACACGCTGTCGTTCGGCGCCTTGAAGGACCGCGCCATCGTCATCGTCGACGGCAAACGGGTTGCCACGCTCGACCGCCGCCTGAAGCAGGACGCCACGAAGCTGGCGCTCCCCGCCGGGAAGGTCGAACTCGGAGTCCTGCTCGAAAACATGGGGCACCTCAACTATGCCCGCGAACTGATGAAAGACCGCAAGGGCCTCGGCGACGTCGCGCTCGACGGCAAGCCCGTGCTGGGCTGGGAAGTCCGCACCTGCACGCTGGAGCTGGCGGACATTGCGTCGCTCTCGTTCAGCGACGGCCCCGCCGCTCCGTCCCCGCTGCCCGTCTTCTATCGCGGCTCCTTCGAGCTCGGCGAAGTCGGCGACACGCTGCTCGACATGACCGGATGGGGCAAGGGCATGGTTTGGGTCAACGGCATCAACCTCGGCCGCTACTGGGACATCGGCCCGCAATACACCCTCTATCTGCCGGGTTGCTGGCTGAAGCCGGGCGCCAACGAAATCGTCGTGATGGATATCGAACCGACCGGGCACGCCTCCGTCCGCGGCGTCACCGAGTTCATCTATGGGCTGAAGGTCGATGAAAATGCGAGCTACAACCGCAAACCGGGCGAAACCCTGGCATTGAAGAAAAACCAGGTGGTGGCCGAGGGCTCGTTCCAGGACGGCGACGACGCCCAATTCGTCGATTTCGGCAAAACCATCAAGGCGCGCTATGTCTGTCTGGAGGCGCTCTCCTCGCAGGGGGGCGACCGCCATGCCGCGATCGCCGAGCTCCATCTGGTGGATGCGAAGGACCAGTGGCTCGACCGCGATGGCTGGCAGGTCATCTATGCCGACAGCGAAGAGATCGTGGCCGAACCCTCTTCGGCGTCCAACATCATCGACAACCAGCCCGTCACCTTCTGGCACACGCAGTACAAGGGAAAGTCCGAGGGGCACCCGCACCAGGTGGTCATCGATCTCGGGGCGGTGAAAGAATTCAAGGTGTTGCGCTATCTGCCGCGCAACGGGCCGAATCCCGGCAAAATCAACGCGTATAAAATCTACGCATCCCGCGAGCTGTTCGACGGGTTGATCCCCGGCAAGTAAACGCGCCGCCGGCCGGCCTCGGCCGGCACACGCACGCAAAGGAATTGGATTATGGATAAATGGAAACAACTGCTTGGTCTCATGTTGCTCGCGGCGCTCACCTGCCCGGCGGAGCGCATGGGCTTCGATACCGACTGGAAATTCGCGCTCGGCGATCCGCAGGGGGCCGAGCGGCCCGGCTTCAACGATTCGGGCTGGCGCACGCTGGATGTTCCGCACGACTGGAGCATCGAGGGCGAATACGACAAGAGCAATCCGATGGGGGGAACCTGTGGCTATCTCCCGGCCGGGATTGGCTGGTACCGCAAGACCATCGCGGTTGATCCGGCGTGGAAAGGCAAGCACGTCGAAATTGCTTTCGACGGCGTCTATATGGATGGCACCGTCTGGGCGAACGGCAAGAAACTCGGCAACCGGCCCTATGGATGGAGCTCGTTCGCGTATGACCTCAGCGAGGCCGTGCAGTCCGCCGATTCGATCACCTTCGCCGTGCGGGTGGATAACGAAAAGCAGCCCTCCGCGCGCTGGTATACCGGCAGCGGGATCTATGCCCACACCTGGATCGATGTGAAGCAAAAGGTGCATGTGCCCAGCGACGGCGTCTTTGTCCGCACCAGCGGCAACAACGTCGAGCTCGACGCCGAGATCCGCAACGTGACCGGAAAGCCGCAACGCATCGAGGTCGAGGTTTCCATCCTCGATCCCGAAGGCAAGGCCGTGGCGAAGAGAAGCCTGCCGGCCACGGTCGGAACCGATGGGGTCGAGGTTTCGAGCTTCAAGTTCACGGTTCCCGACCCGCAGCGTTGGGACATCGATTCGCCGAATCTGTACACGGCGGTCGTCGAGCTGAAGGTGGGGCGAATCACCGTCGATACGTCGACCACCCGCTTCGGCATCCGGGATGTCGAATGGAAGCCGGAGACGGGCATGTGGCTCAACGGTCGAGTCGTCAAGTTGCAGGGCGTCTGCAACCACCAGGATGCGGGCGCGCTGGGCGCCGCGGTTCCGGACAAGGTGTTGCGCTTCCGCATCGAACAACTCAAGGCGATGGGCTGCAACGCCATCCGCACCGCGCATAATCCGCAGACGCCGGTGTTCTACGACCTCTGCGACGAGCTCGGCATGCTGGTGGTGGACGAGATTTTCGACGGCTGGAAACAGAAGGCGGCGCACGACTACGGCCGCTATCACTTTGAGCAATGGTGGGAGCGCGACCTGACCGACTGGATCCGGCGCGACCGCAACCATCCGTCGGTCGTGATCTACAGCGTCGGCAACGAAACCAACGGAAAGGTCGGCCAAGATCTGGTGGCGCGTTGCCACGCGCTGGA
>NZ_JBFJYW010000052.1:0-15435 GCF_041622395.1 Pontiella sp.
AGAGGGATATGTGTATATATGAGCCTCTGTGTCTCAGTGCCCTCTGTGGTGAAAATACGAAGTTCTAGGTGATGCGCTGCGCAAGACGGTCATCGCCTCAAATCCGTGTTTCGGTTGCATGGAAAAGGGCCGGCTCGCCCGTGCGCGCCGGCCCCTGGGTTTTTCGGATGGTTCCGATCATCTGAATTTGATGCCGCACCCGATCGCCTTGGTTTCGCTCGTGGCGATTGGTTTTCCGGCCAGCAGGGCATCGAGCGCGTCCTTGAGCCAGATTTCGTCGCCGACCGAGCGTCCGCCTTCGCCGACGGCACCCTTGTAGACGAGTTTGTCGGCGGCATCGAACAGGAATACATCCGGGGTTTTCGTTGCGCCGAAATTACGGGCGACGTTGGAGGTGGCATCCTGGACATAGGGGAATCCATAGCCTTCCTTCTTGGCCATCGCCTTCATGTTTTCCAGCGTATCGCCCTTGGCGGACGGGTCGTTGGAGTTCACGAAAACCACTCCGAATCCTTTTTGGGAATAGGTGTTGCCCAGTTCGACCATGGTTTTTTGCCAGGCTTCGACGAAGGGGCATTGGTTGCAGGTGAAGATCACCAACGTGCCTTTTTCACCTTTCACCCCGGCCAAGGTTACCTCGCTTCCGTCGATGTTCTTCATTTTGACGTTGGCGTCGACCATTGCATCACCAATGCCCAGTCCGGCTTGCGCCGTCAGCGTGCCGGCCAGCAGCGCGCTTCCCATTATCGTTTTAATCTTCATGTTTGGTTTCCTTTCATTTGTTCAACAGGGTCTCGATCGTATCCGCATACTCGTCGTAGGTTCGTTTGCCTTCCCATTCCCTTACGATTTTTCCGTCCTGGAAAAAGAAGGAGGCCGGCAGTGCGCCGCCCCATTTGGGCGAGAGCGATTCGATAAACGCTTGGGTCAGCTCCGTCGTTATGAGGCTTCCTTGCGGACTGCCGTGTTCCGCCAGAAACGCTTCAACCGCCTCCTTGTCCGCCGGGGCGTCGGCCGAAACCAACACGACATCCATCGATTGGTAATGCTCCATGATCTTTACCAGCTCCGGAAACTCGGCGCGGCAGGGGTCGCACCAGGTGGCCCAGACGTGGACGAGGGTGAGCGGGGCTGTCGACTGGGCGATGCGCCGGCCGATCTCGCTCGGCGTTGCGGGTTGTGCGGCCGGCTTCGACGGCCCGCAGCCGCTCAGCAGCAGTGCCGCAAGCGCACTTCCAATCGTTGGGATGATACCGTATCTTTTCATCATTGCATTGCTCCCGCTTGACAGGGCGTACTCTAGTCGGCTTTTTTTAATGGAACAAGATCTAAATAACGAAAGGGGCCCATGAAAATTGCAACGTTCAACGCGAATTCGATCCGCTCGCGACTTCCGATCCTGCTGGACTGGCTGGCGGCGCATCAACCCGATGTGCTCGGGATCCAGGAAACCAAGTGCCAGGACGAGGATTTCCCGAAGGAAGCGATCAAGGCGGCGGGCTACCACGCGGTGTTCCGGGGCGAAAAGTCCTACAACGGCGTGGCGCTAATCTGCAAAAGCGAACCGACGGATGTGCGGTTCGGTTTCGACGACGGCGGGCCCGCCGATGAAACGCGGCTGATCCGGGCGATGGTGGACGGCGTGGCGGTGGTGAACACCTATGTCCCGCAGGGGAGGGCGATCGACCACGTGATGTACATGTACAAGCTCGGCTGGTATGCGCGGCTGAAGAAGCTCTTCGAAACCGAGTATTCCGCCGACCGGCCGCTGGCGTGGATCGGCGACATCAACATCGCGGTCGAGCCGATCGACGTCAACAATCCGGCGGGGAAGAAGAACGACCCCTGCTACCACGTCGATGCGCACAACGCCTTCCTCGAAGTCTGCTCATTTGGTTTCACCGATGTTTTCCGCAAGCACCATCCCGACGAGGAGATCTATTCCTTTTTCGACTACCGCGTCAAAAACGCCATCGAGCGCAACCTCGGCTGGCGCATCGATTATGTGCTCACCACCGATCCGCTGACGGCGAAATGCCGCTCGTGCGAGATCGACCTCGAACCGCGCAAAAAGGAAAAACCCTCCGACCACACCTTCATGATCGCCGAGTTCGGGGCGTGAATCGCCGCGCCTAGCGGGTTCGGTCCAGAACACTGGAAACCTTAAGCTTTCGGATGGTTTTCAACCACCCGCTTCGCTAGAGGTCGCAGAGACACAGAGGGGATATGTATATATGGGCCTCTGTGTCTCAGTGCCCTCTGTGGTGAAAATACGAAGTCTAGGTAATACGTTGCTCCAGGAATTCCTGGAGCAACCGATCGCGCTTGCCGTTGCGGAACGCCATCCCGCCGCCATGGATCCAAACGACCGGGGATTTTCCGATGGCTGGTTCGCGGCCGGGGATGGGCGGTTCCACGGCCTGATGGGGTTGCGCGGCGTGGTTTTTTTTAGCGAAGCGTTGGTTTCGTTCCTGCTATGGTGCGGCCATGGAAATGATTCAGGAAAGCATCACCTCGCTAGGGACATACGCGCCGTATGCCTGTCTAGCGCTGTTTCTGTTGGCCAGCCTGCTGGTGGTTTGGCGGCTGGAGGTGCTGTCGGGTGCCGGGGTGGAGGGGACCGTGCTCGGCACCATTTTCATGCCGTACTGTTCGGGCATGGGCAACATCGTCTTTGCGGTCGTGCTGGCGCGCAAGGGCGGCGACGGCAGCGACGTGCTCGTCAACTGCCTGTTCAACAACGTGACCAATCTCACGCTGCTCATCGGCCTGCCCGTCCTGATCTGGAGCATGGCCAGCATCCCGCGCAAGAAAAACAAGGCTGTTATCGTCGAGCATAAGATGGGGCGTTTGTCGCTCGCGCTCAATCTGGTGGCGGCGCTCTTCTTTTCGCTGATCGTTTGGTTGCTGGCGGCCGACGGCACGCTCGCGCGCTTCGACGGGTTCGTCCTGCTCGCGCTGTTCGTTTTCTGGCAATGCTTCCACGTCTACGACGTCAAGAAAACCAACCTGCTGAAAAAGAAAAGCTTTCCCGCCACGCTGCCGCTGGAAGTCGCGTTGTTGCTGGTGGGGGCGTTCGGGGTTTTCGTCAGTACGGATTGGTTGGTGCAGTGGTTCCTGTCCCTCGACAGTGCGCTGGTGCCCGCCCGCGTGCTGGGCTGGGCGAGCGGGGTGCTGATGGTGCTTCCCAACGCGTTGCTGGCGTTCTACTACGGCGCGAAAGACCGCATGGATGTCGTCTACACCTCGCAGTCGGGCGACGCCCATATCTGCATTCCGCTGTGCATCGGGATCTTTGCCGCCTTCCGCGAAATCCCGACCTCGGCCTTTCTTCAACAGGCGCTGCTGATCTTGATGGGGCTTTGCGCGGCGCACCTGCTGTTCGTCGTGATGCTCGGCCGCCTGCCGCGCATCTTCGCCGCCGCCTTCCTGGCCGCCTTCGGCTATTTCCTGTGGGCGGGACTGGCTTAGACTTCGACGACAAAGGGCCGGCACTGGGCGGCGAGTTGCGAGCTGACGCGCACGAGCAGTTCGGCGGTCGGCCCGTCGTATTGCTGTTCGAGGATCGATGCGTTCTTCATCAAGGTCGACAACAGCTTGCCTTCGCTCAGCGGGATCGAAAGTTTCAGCTCAACCTTGCGGCCCTTGAGGCAGTCGGCCAGTTCGTCGAACAGCAGATCGATGTTTTCCCCCTCGCGCGCCGAGACGGCGACCGATTTCGGGAATTGGCGGCAGAGCCGCTTGGCGGCGCTGCGCCCCTTTTCGACGTCGATCTTATTGAAGACATAGAGCATCGGCTTGTCGAGCGCGCCGATTTCGTCGAGCACCTTCTGTACGGCTTCGATCTGGAGATCGACCTGCGGGTGCGAGGCGTCGATCACATGGACGAGCAGGTCGGCCTCGACCACCTCTTCGAGCGTTGCCTTGAACGAATCGACCAGATGGTGGGGGAGCTTTTGGATGAAGCCCACCGTGTCGGTCATCAGCATCGGCTCGTGGTTCGGCAGTTCCACTTGGCGGGTGGTGGGGTCGAGCGTGGCGAAGAGCTGGTCTTCGGCAAAGATCTCCGCGCCGGACAAGCGGTTGAGCAGCGTCGATTTGCCGGCATTGGTGTAGCCGACGATCGAGACCAGCGCCCAGCCGTGGCGCTTACGGCCGCGGCGCTGTTCGTTCCGGCGGGTGCGGACCAGTTCGAGATCGCGCTTGAGCGTGCGAATCAGGTCCTGCAAGCGTCGGCGGTCCATTTCCAGCTGGGTTTCGCCGGGGCCGCGCAGGCCGATGCCGCCCTTCTGGCGTTCCAGATGGGTCCACATGTTGCGCAGGCGCGGCAAGAGGTACTGGTGCTGGGCCAGCTCCACCTGGAGGCAACCCTCCTTCGTCTGGGCGCGCTGGGCAAAGATGTCGAGAATCAGCTGCGTTCGATCCAGCACCCGGATCTCGAAAACATTCTGCAGGTTGCGGCCCTGGGCCGGGGTGAGGTCGTCGTCGAACACCACCATCGAAACCCGGTTTTCCTTGATCCAGTCGGCGATCTCCGCCGCCTTGCCCGTGCCGATGTAATGGCCGGCCTTGATCTTCTGCTGGCGCACCAAAAAGCGCCCGGCCACGACGGCGCCCGCGCTTTCCGCGAGCTGCGCGAGCTCGTCCATCGTATCCTTGACCTTCCACTCCTCTTCGCCGCGCAATACCACGCCGATCAGGAGGACGGTTTCAACTTCGGTGTTCTGGTTTTCTAGTAGTTCTGACATAGGCGCCTATTTAAACCACTAACCCCCCTGATTGGCACTCATTATTCGCGACGATTCGTGGAGCAAGAGGCCCCGCGGATTCGGGTAGGGCCTGCAAGCCGATCTTGCGGTTTCGGGGTTCAGAGCCGAACGGGGGTCGGGCCGGTTTTTTTCCAGGCTTGGGAAACGGCCCCGGCAAGTTGTTCGAGGGTGGGGTAATCCGCGGTGTCGATCCACTCGACGTTGAGCTGGTTGCGGAACCAGGTCATTTGGCGTTTGGCGAGCTGCCGGGTGCGGATGATGGTTTTTTCCTTCGCCTGTTCGAGGGTCAGCCGGTGGTTGAGAACGGCGAAGGCTTCGGCGTAGCCGATGGCCTGCAGCGCGGTTTGCGAAAGGTCGAGCCCGATCAGCTCGCGCGCTTCGTCGAGCAGCCCGTCGGCATACATTTGCTCGACGCGTTTTTCGATGCGTTGCAGCAGGATTTCGCGTTCGACGCGCAGGCCAACGATGGCCGGTTTGGGTTTGCTGTTCCAGGATCCTTTATGGCGCAGGCTGGCGGCCTGCGCCGGGCCATAAACCTTTTCCAGAATCCGGACGAGTCGGCGCGGGTTGCGTTGGTCGTCCTCGGTCAGTGCTTCATATAAGCCGGAGGCTTCCTGCTTCGCGCGTCGTTCCAGCGTTTCGAAGTCGAGGGCCTCGAGCTCGGCCCGAAGTGCGCCGTTCTCCGGGGCCACGTCGTCGAAGCCTTCGGTGAGACATTTGACGTAGAGCCCGGTGCCGCCGGCCACGATGATGTCGCGCCCGGATTCGAAGGCGGGACGGACCGCGTCGAGGTAGGCGGCAACGTTGAATTTTTCGGTGGGCTCGGCGAGGTCGAATCCGGTGTAGTCGGCTTTCTCGCGCTCGGCGATGGTCGGCTTGGCGGTTCCGATGTCCATGCCGCGGTAGAGGTTCATCGAGTCGGCGGAGACGATCAGTTGCCCTTCGCGCTCGGCGATGTATTGGGCCACCGAACTTTTTCCCGAGGCGGTCGGGCCGACGATGAAATGTACAGAACCGTTCATGCGGTTTTTCTTACAACAATTTCGGACAAAACGATTCCTCGCGATGAATGCAAAAAACTATTTTGTCGAATCTGGAGTTTCCTCTTTTTGGAGGAGGTTGAGGATAATGTAGAGGCCGACGGCGATGCAAATGGCGGAGTCGGCGACGTTGAAGGAGGGGTAGTGGTAGGCACCGAACTCGAAATCGAGAAAATCGGTCACCCAGCCGAAGCGGACGCGGTCGATCAGGTTGCCGGCGATGCCGCCTATCATCAGGCCGAAGAGGATGTGGTGCAAGCGGTCTTCCTGCAGGAAGTGGCGGCGGTAGAGGCCGAGCGCAACGAGCACCACGGCGGAAATCAGAATGAGGATCACGCTGTGGCCGCTGAGGATGTTCCACGCCGCGCCATCATTGCGCACATAGACCAGATTGAAGAAGCCTTCGATGACCGGGTGCGAGTCGCCGTAGACGAAGTTTGCCCGCACCGCCTGCTTGGTAAGCTGGTCGAAGAAGAGAACGAAGATGCCTATGGCCAATGCGAGCATGGATGAACTCCTAAATCCTCAAAGCGAAACGCAAAACGAATTCAACCCGGCCACGTACGAAACTCAAACCTGTTGCGTTTTTCGCCATGTGCCCTTTGCTGAAGTCGCGCGTGTTGCGCGGGGTGGGATTGGGTGCCTTGCAGGCGGCCGGGCCGCTTGGGCTACATGCCGTGCATGGTGGCGCCGAACGGACGGAAGGACTTCGGCATGCCTTTTTCGATTTCGGACTGCGCCTTGATCGAGTAGCGGACGTAGGGCAGGGCTTCGAGGCGCTCGATATTGATCGGCTCTTCGGTCATCTCGCAGATGCCGTAGGTGCCTCGTTCGATGCGGCGAATCGCTTCGTCGATTTCGAAGAGCACGTCCTGTTCGTTCGAAAGCTGGTTGAGGGCGAACTCGCGGTCGAAGGTGTCGGTGCCCTGGTCGGAAAGCGACGGGTCGCGGTCGTTCTGGCTGAGCGAGTCGCGGTTGATGGAGATGATTTCACCACTGACGCGTTCACGCAGTTCAAGCAGGCGGTCGAGCTGCACTTTCAGTTGCTTGGTGGTAAAATGTTTGTTTTTGCCAAGCTTGCCCGTGAGTGGTCCGCCGTTACTCATTGCCACCGGAGCAGCTTCGGGCTTGTCTGTCGCAGTCTTTTTTGCTGTTTTTTTAGTAGCCATTTCAGAGGTTTCTCCAGTCAAAATTCAGTTCCGAACCCAGATAAAGGGTTGGGTATTTATCATCTGCCCTATGCCCTGTCAACCTGCATATCCGACTAATGCTTGGCGGGGATAATGGACACCGTGCAGGCGTGTCCGTTCAAATCCAGTGCCGGGTATTTATCGCTCTCCAATGCGGCGATTTCGCAGGCAAGAGCTAACGTTTCGTTCTCGATGTAGGCTTGGTGGCTGGATACGGCCTTTTCGACCTCCTCGTCGGACGTGAGCTGGATCGTGATTCGCTGGGTGATTTCCAGATCCATTTCCTTCCGCAGGTTCTGTACCTTGTTGACGAATTCGCGGGCCAACCCCTCCGAGATGAGGCCGTCGTCGAGCTGGGTGTCGAGCCCGACCACCAGCGACCCTGCGGCACTCACCGCCATGCCCTCTTTCGGAATCCGGACGATTTCGATGTCGGAGCCGGTCAGTTCGATGGTCTGTCCGTCCATTTCGACGGCGACGGCCGAGCCGCCGCCAAGGGCCGCGATCTGTTCGTCGGTCAGGCTATTGATCAGCGGGACGGCCTTTTTCATCAGCGGGCCGAGCTTGGGGCCGAGCTGCTTGAAGTTGGGTTTGGCCTGGATGGTGGCCAGCTTCGAAGAGTCGGTGCCGAAGGCCACCTCGCGCACGTTCAATTCGTCTGCGATCAGGCTTTCGAGTTCCTGGATGTTGGCGAGCAGTTGGTCGTCGTCGCACACCACATGCATCTTGGCGAGCGGCTGGCGGTTTTTGAGTTTGTATTCGGCCCGCAGCGTGCGGCCCTGTTCGACGGCGTTCATGACCAGCGCCATCTGGGCTTCGAGCACCTCGTCGCGCTTGGCATCGGCGGCGGTCGGGAAGTCGCAGAGGTGGACCGATTCCGGCATCTGGTCGGTCTTCAGGTTTTGGTAGATCGTTTCCGAGATGAACGGGGTGAACGGGGCGGCGATCTTGGCGAGGCCGAGCAGCACGTCGTAGAGGGTGGAGTAGGCCTGCACCTTGTCGGTGTCGTCCTCGGTCTTCCAGAAACGGCGGCGCGAGCGGCGGATATACCAGTTGGTCAGGTCTTCGATGAACTGCACGAACGGGCGGACCGAGGCTTGCAAGTCGTAGCCGTCCATGGCCTCGGAAACCTGCTGTTCGAGCCGCGCAAGCGAGCTTTGGATCCAGCGGTCCATCAGGTTGTCGCGTTCCGGCACGGACTGCGCCGGCGTCCAGCCGTCGATGTTGGCGTAGGTGATGAAGAAGCTGTAGGCGTTCCACCACGGCAAAATCAGATGGCGCAGCGCGTTCTTTACGCCGTCTTCCGACATGCGCAGCGACTCGGCGCGCACCACCGGGGAGTAGATCATGTAGAGGCGCAGCGCATCGGCGCCGTACGCGTTGATGACATGGATCGGATCGGGATAGTTCTTGAGGCGCTTGGACATTTTGAGCCCGTCTTCCGCCAGCACCATGCCGTTGACGACCACGTTCTTGAAGGCGGGTTTGTCGAACAGCGCGGTGGAGAGCACCATCAGCGTGTAGAACCAGCCGCGGGTCTGGTCGAGGCCTTCGGCGATGAAGTCGGCCGGGAAGTTGCCTTCGAAGTGTTCCTTGTTATCGAACGGGTAGTGGTTCTGGGCATAGGGCATCGAGCCGGATTCGAACCAGCAGTCGAGCACCTCCGGCGTGCGCTTGTAGGTCTTGCCATCCTTTTCGATGACGATTTCATCGACGTAATGCTTGTGCAGGTCGTCGACCTTCCGGCCCGAAAGTTCTTCGAGTTGCGCGATGGACGAGACGCAGATCATGTCGTCCTTGTCTTCGACGTTCACCCAAATTGGGATGCACGAGCCCCAGAAGCGGTTGCGGCTGATGTTCCAGTCCTTGGCGTCGGCCAGCCAGTTGGCGAAGCGCTTTTCGCCGACATAGTCCGGCGTCCAGTGGACGCCTTCGTTGTTCTTGAGCATGCGTTCGCGCAGGTCCTCCACCCGCACGTACCAGGCGTCGATCGCGCGGTAAATCAGCGGCGTGTCGGTGCGTTCGCAGAAGGGGTAGCTGTGCTGGATCGTGCTTTGGTGGATCAGTTTGCCGCCGTGCTTCAGCGCCTGGATGATCGCCTTGTCGGCATCCTTGCAGAACTGCCCGGCGTAGTCCTGCACGGCGGAGGTGAAGACGCAGTCGTCGTCGAGCGGATCGACCAGCGGGATGCCGGCTTCGCGGCAGATGCGGTAGTCGTCCTCGCCGTAGGCCGGGGCCATGTGCACGATGCCCGTGCCGTCCTCGGTCGAAACAAAGTCGTCGTTGAGCACTTGGAACGAATGCTCGTTGTCGGCGAAAAAGTCGAAGATCGGCTCGTATTTCAGCCCCCGGAGATCCGCGCCCTTGTAGGTTTTAAGGACTTCGTATTCCTCTTCCTTCTTGTAGTAGGCCGAGAGCCGCGCCTGCGCCAGCACGAACACCTCGTGCGTTTCCTTGTCCTTGATCGCAACATAGTCGATCGCCGGCCCGGCGCAGATGGCCAGGTTGGACGGCAGCGTCCAGGGGGTGGTGGTCCAGATCAGCGCCGAGGCGTTTTCGAACTCGAAATCGAGCAGGCGGACGCGCACCGTGATGGCCGGGTCTTGCACGTCCTGGTAGTTGCGCCCCGCCTCGAAGTTGGAGAGCGGCGTGTTGAGCTTCCAGCTGTAGGGCATGATGCGGTGCGCCTTGTAGACGCGGCCCTGCTCCCACAGTTGCGAGAAAACCCACCAGATGGTCTCCATGAACGGCGTGTCCATGGTTTTGTAGTCGTTCTCGAAATCGACCCAGCGGCCCATGCGGGTGACGGTTTTTTCCCATTCCTCCACGTATTTGGTGACCATCGAGCGGCACTGCTCGTTGAACAGGCCAACGCCCGCTTCTTTAATGGCGGGCGCGCCCGCGAGGCCGAGCGCCTCCTGCGCCAGCGCCTCGATCGGCAACCCGTGGCAGTCCCAGCCGAAGCGCCGCGAAACATAATGCCCGCGCATCGCCTGGTAGCGCGGGATGATGTCCTTGATGGTGCCGGCCAGCAAATGGCCGTAGTGCGGCAACCCGGTTGCAAACGGAGGTCCGTCGTAAAAAACGAATTCCTTGCTGTTTTTACGGATTTCCAGCGATTTCTTGAAGGTGTCCTGCTTCCTCCAGAGCTGGATAATCTCTTCTTCCATCTGCGGGAAGCTGACTTTGCTCGGAATCTCTTTAAACATGGCTGCCTTTCTGATGCATGACGATTGAGGCGTGATGGTTGGTGGGTTCAACTCGTCACCGCTCACGTTTCACTCTTCACGCTTCACGTTTCACTCTTCACGTTTCACGCTTCACTCTTCACGTTTCACGTTTCACTCTTCACGCTTCACGTTTCACGCTTCACGCTTCACGCTTCACGTTTCGAAAAGCGCAGAACATAGCGACTGCCTCCGGGGTTGACAAGTAGGCAGGCGTTCCAATTTTCCGCGCAACGCGATCGCGCACGCGCAGAAAGTCCGCAAATTCCGTTACCATTTTGTAACCGAAATGGATTGATCAAGGCGGGCCGGAGAGGTAGCTTCTATTATCTTTTTACAGGAAGATTTTTAGCAACTATCGAGGGGATAACACATGAAGAAGCTTATTTTAACCTTGGCCGTCGCGTTGGTAGCGGGCGGCGTGCTTGGTCAATCCGAACCAATCGTGACCGCCGGCGGCACTACGGTGTCCAAGGGGAATACCCTTTATCGCCTGGGGCGCGGCGGAACCGTGCAACGGTATGCGCAGGCGGGAAGCTCCCAGTTCTACGATGGCGGAAACATTTGGCTCCGCGACGATTCCTGGGCGTTCAACTCGACGTTGAACGACGGGGAAACCGACATCCAGCGCGGAAATGAAGATGTGGTCGAGTGGTGGATCAACAACGTGATCACGGCCGGTCGTATCTTCGAAATGTCTACCCACAACAACGGAACATTGTACTACATGGAAGACGAAACCTACGTCTATAGTTTCGACGACCCCGAGGTCTCGAGCTTGACGGGTAATTCTTCCGGGCGCAGCAACAGTCGCCAGCGCGTGGCCGACAACGCCGTCACGATCAAGAACACGCGCTCCAATACCGGGCTCAACGCGACTACCGGCGCGGTCCTTGCCGACGTGCAGGGATCGTGGCATTTCTACGAAGGCAACTATTGGGGTGGCACGGGCTATGGCGGCCTCGTCATGCGGCGTGCCGGACATCTCTACTGTTATGGCACCTCGTTCGTGGCCGGGGATGAGACGGGTACAGGCAACGCCGCAAACGGAGCAAGCATCTACCAGAATTGGGGCGATATCCATATCAGCAACCGTACCGATGTTGCCACCGACCGCTTCCAGGCGGCGACTTACACCTCGTCGGGAACCATTACCCGCGGCGGCGATTACAATGGATCGGCAAGCTACATCGGTGGAAACGCGCTGACTGTTGAGGGAAGCGTTCCGGAAATCCGCCAAAACAACGTATACATTTCCGGCGGCGACTTCTATGCGAGTCAGGAGGCCGACAACGTCACGCGCTCGGTTTATTACAACGCGTTCGATACCTACGGAGCCACGGTCGATACCCGGGGGGGGACCGGCGCCCAGATCATCGACGTCACGGGGTCCGTCAACATTGGGGGCGGAAACTATATCGGCGGTCCCGCCGCCAGCATCACGATCGGCGGGGCTTATGCTTATGGGGTTTCCCAAGGCGGCGGCGGAATCGGCATCTACACCAGCGGAACCGTATCCATCAGCAACTCCACCTTCACCGCCGGCAAAAGTGCGTCGACGTACACCATTGCCCAAGGGCTATGGGATCCGGAAACCCAGACCCAGCTGACCGCCATCGATGATTTCAGCTCGGCCTATGCCGCTGGCGGATCGGGAATCTATCTCTACGGCAATGGGGCGGCTACCATCAGCGATGTAAAAGCCGATGCAACGGCGGGATCGGTTGCCAGCGTGAGCGCCTCCAACGGCACCGCCATTGCCAACGGCGGCTATGGCTTGTATGCATACAACAACACGGTCACCATCAACAGCGGCACCTTCAACGGCGGTAAGGGAGGCATTGTTAAGACCAGTGGCTATGGCGAGGCCTATGGCGGAGCCGGGGTATTGGCTTCGGGCGGAACCCTCACCATCAATGGCGGCACGTTCACCGGCGGCGCCGGCGGCACGGTCAATGGCGTAACCCAAATCGGCGATGTCGGCGTGTGGGTCAAGAATACCGCCACGACGATTAGCGAGGCTTCGGCTTCCGATCCGACCGTGATCAACGGCCATTTGGTCGTCAACAACCAGACCGGGAACACCAAGGCCCTCAAGCTGCTTGGCGGCTCGATCGGCGGCGACATCTATTCGATCGGCTCCGGCACGACGACCCTGTCCGTTTCCACCAATGCGACCTACAGCGGGGCCTTCATCCAGCAAGCCGGTACCATGAACGTGGTCCTAAGCAACGAGCAGGAAGCGAAGTTCTTCACCGATGTCTATGTCGAAGAGGGCAGCCTGAACTTCCAAAGCCAGCGGGTGGTCACGAAGGAAGGATCAAGCTTTGTTCTCGATGACGCCACCCTGAACTTCCAGCAGGGGGCCATTCTTTCCAAAGGAACGACCATCGATGCCGGGTACGGTACGGTCAAGGTGGGAACAACCACAGCCCATTCGCTGGACGTGGGGCAGAATTCCGTGGTCATGACGCAATATGATTCCCGGACCGGGGATCAGGGGTTGCTGGATGTTGCCGGCACGCTGTACCTGACCAACCAAAACTCCTTTGTGGCCCTTGGCGGCGTGGCCTCCAAGCCGAATGGATACGTCGATGTGGTGAAGGTGCCGACCGTGGTCACCAACGGAACCCTCGACTCCCACGTGAAAACCGATCTAGGTTGGCTCACCAAGAAGGGGGCTACCGAGCTCGTTGGTGGATATGTCCGGGCCAACTACCAATATAAGTCGCTGACCGAAAGCGAACTGCTCATGGATATCGACAACGACTTGCTGACGGAAGTCGATGCCATGATCTCGGATACCAACGTGACCAGCGAAACCCAGTTCTACAATCTCAACTCCGGCGGCGAAGCCCGCGGCGAAAAGATTTTCCGCTACTCGCTCACGCAGCTCCCCGATGCGCCGGAAGCAACGTTCCAGTTGGGCCAGCAGGTGAACCAGCAACTCTCCGCTCGCGGATCCGAGTTCCGGACCATGAACGGTTTTGCATCGAACACCCCCCAATTCGATAGCGCGTTCCAGCCGCAAGGCGCCGCCGGACCAGTCAACAAATCCGACGAGGAGCGCACCTTGCAGGGCTGGGTGCGTGCCTACGGCTCCTTTGGCGACCGCAATGCGACCGGAAAGTTCTCTGCCTACGACATGGGGTCCTGGGGCTCGGTGATCGGGGTCGACAAAAACTTCGGCAACCTTTTGGTGGGGTTGGCGGGCGGGTTTGCCCGCACCGACATCGATGCCGGCGACTCCTACGATGCCAGCATTGAAAGCTACCATGGTTCCATCTATGCCACCGTCGGCGGCGAGCGGGTTTTCGTCGACTTGGCCGGAACCTACGCCTGGGCCGAAACCGAGGAGCAGAGTATCGCGATCGATAAAAGCAAGTTCGACTCGGATATTTACAGTGCCTACATCGGAACGGGCATCCGGTTCGATCTCAAGGAAACGGTTTCCATTACACCGGAGGCATCCTTCCTGGCTTCATTCTACAATCAGGAGTCTTTCGACCGCCAGAGCAGCGTCATGAATACCCAGGAGATCAGCGATTACAGCACGGAATCCTATCTCGGATCGCTTGGGGTTAGCATTGCCACCATCCATCAGCTGGATTGGCTGAATCAGGGCGTTGCTTTCATTCCCGAGCTTCGGGGGCATTGGTTGCATGAGTTCAATGCCGATCAGGATGACTTCTCCTACCAGACCCAAGTTTCCGATGGCTCCTACAAGACCTACTCGTTCGGAGTGCGTGCCCGCGAAGAAGACCTCTTCCTCCTCGGTTGCGGGTTCGATATCTGGAGCTGGAAACACCAGAACTCGAAGTTTGAAATCGACTACGATGGCGTGTATTCGAGCGATTACCACGAGCATATCTTCAGTGGCAAGGTAACCTACCGTTTCTAAACGCAGGGATCCTTAGGGAAAACCCGCACTCCACGAGCGCGGGTTTTTTTGTGAAGAGATGAGCGCAAAGCAAGTCCCATTGTCAAGTTGCCTTAAATGGAGAAAAACGATGAAAGAGAACCTGTTTAACCGAAAATCAATTGCCGGCGGGGCTGTTGCGGCCGTCCTGGCCTGCTGTCTAGTTGTGTTGGCCGGATGCGGCGGCGACGATGACGACGGGGCCGTGGAGACCAACTACAAATCGTGGAACTTTTCTTTCACGGGCGAAAATGCCGGGCCGAATGGCGGAGAGCTCCATCTCATCCTTCCTTGGAGCGACACCTCCGACATCGATTCGATCGATGTAACCGTCAATAAGTACAGCATCCAAACCGTGCGCAATGGCGATTCGCTCGACATCGACATGGAGTGGGACGATGAGAAGTTGGCTATTGACGGTGCCTCCATTGGGCCGACCAGCGTGGACGGCGAGTATTCCTGGAAAGTTTCAACGAACGATGCCACAACCGGAAGCTTTTCGCTTTACCGGGCATTTTAGACCGACCTTGTTCGCCCAATGAATGAAGCGCTCCCGCCGTGCGGCGGAGAGCGCTTTTTGTTTGCCCGGAAAAGCCGGGAAACCTGCCGCATATAAGAGGCGGCGTTGCCGAACCAATGATTCGTAGAACGGTTCCCGGGAAGAGAAGCAGGGACGCACCGTCCGTCTTGTGCTCGTCGATTTCTGGCGGGGGCGTTCCTGCCGTGGAGCAACGCCCGGCGAAACATTGGACGGAATCTATTGCCATGGCGGAGCAACCTATTATGATCTTCAACGATGAAACCAATCGACATTTTATACTTGCTCTGCTGTGTTGGATATTTATTTCTTACACGACTGTGCTACGTGCAGTGCGGTGCAGAGGTCATGTTGCCCTCGTTGGTTCTCATTGCACTGGCGGCCTTGCTATACGGAACCACGGGCGGTTTGTTGGCCATTCTCGCCCTGCTTCCCCATAGCTACTTCGTGTGCGAGTGGCTCCGCAGTGCGGAAATCAGCTGGCCCGAATACGGCTACCGGCTGATATTTATATTCATTGGCGTATGCCTTACCTATTTCACGAGCTACATTCATTCCCTGCACGCGCAAGCGAAACGCTTGAATTCCGCGATGGATCATCGCGTGGCCGAGTTAACGAGTGAGCTTGGTGCCTTGACCGCCCTGCTGATTGAACGGGACGAGGAGCTGCGGGTCAAGCTGGGACAGGACATCCATGATGGCTTGGGGCAATATCTGACCGGGTTGTCGCTTTATAGTAGTTCGTTGGAAAG
>NZ_JBFJYW010000053.1:0-15430 GCF_041622395.1 Pontiella sp.
ATGTTTACAGCGCATCATTCATCGTCTCCATCGTTCGGAATAGGGAGACGATCCGCGGCCCGTCTCGGTTGTCGCTATGGAATCCGTTCCCCTAGGAGTGCAGACGACTCGGTTCTCGATCCATGTCTATCGCTCCGGCGGACTAATGGGGAATCCGTGTTCGTTGGAGAAAATTAGCGGGTTTGAAAGGTTCCTGTCTTCCGCGACGGTCTTGATTGGGGGCTGGCAGATAAAAGATTTATGGGTAAAAAACGATACCGCGGATATTGGATGTTTTACCCCGCATCTTTCACCTGAATGCATGCGGAGGCGTTTAGAGAAAATTAGCGGGTTGTAAAAAATGGTCCAGCACTGTCCCTGTTTTCTTTGTGCTTTTGAGCCTCTTTGTGTCCATTGCTTCAGACGCGGGTGCGGTACGGAATGGATTTCGACAAAATGATGCGGTGCAGAATGATGTTTCAAAAGGCGAACGGGTCGCCAAGGGGGAAGAGGCGACCCGTTCTGTTGGGGTGTGGGGTGTTTCTTTGGGGAATTATTTAAGGGCGGCCAGCGCGGCCTCGTAGTTGGGTTCCTGTGCGATTTCGGGGACCTGTTCGGTATAGACCACCTTGCCGGCTTCGTCGATGACGACGACGGCGCGGGAGAGGAGTCCGGCGAGGGGGCCGTCGGCGATGGTCGCGCCGTAATTGCTGCCGAATTCGGGGTTGCGGAACACGGAGACCGGAACGACCTTCTCAAGGCCTTCGGCGCCGCAGAAGCGGCCGAGGGCGAACGGAAGATCGGCCGAGACGCAAACGACGACGATGTTGTCGAGCTCTCCGGCGGCCTTGTTGAAGTGGCGGGTGGAGGCGGCGCAAACCCCGGTGTCGATGCTCGGGAAAATGTTGAGTACGACCTTTTGGCCAGCGAGGTCGGACAGTGCGCATGCGGAAAGGTCGGTTTTCACTGCGCTGAATGCCGGTGCTACGCTACCAACGGCCGGAAGTTCGCCGACGGTACTTACTGGATTTCCTTGAAGTGTAATTGAAGCCATATCAGTCCCTTTGTTGTTGATGCGGATGAAGGTAGCGGATGGCCCGGATTAATCAAGTACAATATTAGTACTAAATTCGGCGTCGGCAAGAAAACCCAATATACACGGGGATTTTAAGCGACCAGAAAATCGAGCAGGAGGGCGATCAGGCTGAGAATGCAGATGAATGCGTAGTTATAAAGTTCCTTGGACCTTACGATGGAGCGCAGGATGTAGAGGGTTCCATCGCGAGTGACGTCGTCGAGTCCTTCCGCTTGGGAGATCTTGGCGATGAGGTCGTGGTTGATCACGACGCGTTTTCGGCGGCGTCCGATGAAATAGCGGTAGGCGAAGAAGATGAAGTAGCTGAGCATGGCGAAGCGCCACACCCAGATGGCCGCAACCGGATTGGCGCGGTTGAGCAGCATCAGCGACCGTACGGCGATCCCGGCACTGAGGCCGATCCAAAGAAACAGGTTGATCAGCCACTTGGGTAAAACTTTGAATTCGTTGTTCATGGTGTTGTTTCCGGCCGAAGGCTCGGCGGGCGTTTCGCGTGATAAATCATGTATTCGGGCATGGACCGTGCTTATATATAGCGTTGACCCGGGTCGGGCAAGTGCCTAGCTTGGTAATTATCGATTTGAAGACCGCTAATTTAGAAGGAGGCAGACAATGAACGTAATGAATTCTCTCGTGCTTATGGGATGCGCCGCGCTGTTGGCCGGATGCGCCACCTCATCGCAGGTTCAGGAAATGATCGATGCCTCGCATCGGGATTATCTCACGAAGGTGGAAGCGCACGACGCCTCCATCGATGTCTTGAAGAAATCGGCGATGACCGGGTTGGAGAAGAGCAAGGAAAACGGCGCCCAGCTGGCCGAGTTGCAGGTGACGATGGAGAAGGTCCTCGAGGAACTCAAGATCGTCAAGGGCTATGCCGAGGCTTCGAAGCTGATGAGTGCCGCCAACACCGTCAAGCTCAACGGCCTCGATGGGCGGTTGAGTGCCAACGAGAAGCAGGACCAGGCGATGAAGGATGAGTTGTCGGCGTTTGACCGGCTTTACGAAAACGTAATGCTCGATCACTACCAAAGGGTTGCCGACAGTGCCCATGCGGTGATCGAGGCCTTGAAGGCCGAGGGATGCCTGGCCAGCACCAACGCGCCGGTCAACCTCGATAAGCCGATCGAAATCGTTGCGCCCAACCCGGCCGCCGCAACGGTTGGCAAAGCGCCCGCGGCGGAATAACCGAACCCGAACGGTTTGCGGCACCCGGTTCTTTGGAGCGCGGGTGCTTTTTTATGGCTTGATGGGGATCGGTTGCCGTTTTAGGTTATCGCGAACCAAAGGATTCCGACATGCAACCAACCCGTACCGCGCACATCATTCGCACCACCAAGGAAACGCAGATCGACCTCTCGTTGAACATCGACGGCAAGGCGAACTATGAAATCTCAACGGGCGTCCCGTTCTTCGACCACATGCTCGACCTGCTCGCCAAGCACGCGCTGCTCGACCTGACCATCCAGGCCACCGGCGACATCGAGGTCGACTACCACCACCTCGTCGAAGACGTCGGAATCGTTTTGGGCGAGGCGTTCAACGAGGCGCTGGGCGACCGCAAGGGGATCAACCGATACGGTTTTTGGGTGTTGCCGATGGACGAGGCGCAGGCGCAGGCCGAGGTCTGCCTCGATCTCGGTGGCCGCCCCTTCTTCGTCTACAAGATGGAGCACGAACAAAAATATATCCGCGACTTCGACGTCACCATCATCAAGCATTTCTGGCGCTCGTTTTGCGACTCCGCCAAAATGAACCTGCATATCGAGCTGAAATTCGGCGAGGACCTGCACCACTGCATCGAAGCCATCTTCAAGTCCGCCGCCCGCGCCCTGCGCGTCGCGTGCGACACCGATCCGCGCGCGCTCGACCTGATTCCCTCCAGCAAAGGCCGCATCGGGGCCTAGAGTAGATAGCCTAAATGGCATTATCGTTTCTATACGCTTGCTGACCAGCGCTTTTCCATGGTATTGGACAAAACATGTCCAATCAAAAAAACCCATTTAAGGCTATCGGCTCAAACTTGCGCATGCTGCGTGAAGAAGCTGGGCTGACCCTGAAAGAAGTGGCCACAGCTGTTGATTTGGATGTGTCGCTATTAAGCAAGGTGGAACGGAATGTCCGTCTGCCTACGCAGGAACAATGCACCGACCTTGCCGCATTCTACGGAGTTTCATCCCAGACGCTGACCCAGGAACGATTGCTGTCGAAAGTGTATGCGGAAATGGGAGCGCCCTCAAATTTTGATCAGGTCGCAAACCAGGTTCGGGAACCGGGCGTTGCCTATCTGGACAACAAGTCCATCGGTCTGATGGGACTGCTGGATTTCCGACGGCTTGATGTTTCGCGGCAGATTAGCGCGAAGCGTCAATCCCAGCTTGGCCAGTTTTTCACCCCATCAAACATTGCTGAGTTCATGGTGGGGATGGTGGCGACTGTTTCTGTTGAGCATGTTCGGCTTCTCGATCCCGGAGCCGGAATCGGTTCGTTGACCGCGGCATTTGTGACAAGGCTGGTCGGGTTGGAGGCGCCTCCGAAATCCATCGAGGTTACCGCATTTGAAATCGATCCTTTCGTTCGAAATTATCTTGAAGTGACCTTGAATGTTTGTGGGAGCCATTGCAGGGAAGCAGGTGTGGAATTTTCTGCTGAAATAATTGAGGAAGATTTTATTCTATATACCCGTCGGCAATTTGAAAAGAGCCTGTTTGAGGCAGATCTCCGGCTTTATACCCACACCATACTGAATCCGCCCTACAAGAAAATCGGGAGCCAGTCGGAGCAACGGAAAGCCCTGCGGTCACTGGGGATAGAAACTGGAAACCTGTATTCTGCCTTTACCGCGCTGGCGATAAAATGGCTGGAGGATGGCGGCGAGATGGTCGCGATTACCCCCCGTAGTTTTTGCAATGGCTCCTACTTCATCCCGTTTCGGAAATTCCTGCTTGAGCAGACCGCGCTTCGACGAATCCATGTTTTCGAACAGCGAGACTTGGCTTTTTCCGATGATGACGTCTTGCAGGAGAACATCATTATCAATCTCATCAAAGGTCAGGTTGCCGACCAGGTTGTCGTTTCGTGTAGCAGCGGATCGGGTTGGGATTTGCTGACCAGTCGCACGGTGGACATTGCGCAGGTCGTGGACATGCAAGGCAGAGAGCATATCGTACATGTTGCGGTAAACGATTTTGATCAGGGGATTGTCGAGCAAATGAACGCACTACCTTGCCGTCTGGAGGATTTGGGAATAAGTGTTTCAACGGGGCGGGTTGTTGATTTCCGGGCTAAAGAGTTCCTGCATATGGCATCGGATGGAAACACAGTGCCTTTGTATTATCCTGGCCATATGGTGGATGGTGAAACCGAGCATCCAAAAAAGAAGTTTCGAAAAGCCCAGTTTGTCGAAGTATGCGAAGCAACCGAAGGGCTCTTGCTCCCGCCTGGAAGCTATGTCGTCGTAAAGCGCTTTTCCACCAAAGAGGAGCCGCGTAGGATTGTGGCGGCGCTGTGCCGGGCGGAAGGATTGGTTGGTTTTGAAAACCATTTGAATGTCTACCATGCAAATGGGCTTGGATTGCCCGATGGAGTAGTGGAGGGGGTTGTGCTATTTCTGAACTCCACTTTGGTAGATATGTATTTCAGGCTTTTCAGTGGACACACCCAAGTCAATGCCGGAGACTTAAAAAGGTTGCGATATCCTAGTTTAGAGACCCTAAAGAACTGGGGGCGGGTATTTACGAAAGTATCCGCTGATCAAGATATGATCGATGAATTGGTGGAAGCAGAGGCAGACAGGATGGCACCTATAAAACGACCGAGCAAAAGAAAGATAAAACAGAAGATCAAAGAAGCTTTGGCCATTTTGCAGGAACTGGGTCTGCCGAAAGAACAGCAGAACGAACGCTCCGCATTGACATTGCTGGCACTAGCAGGGCTGGTGCCTGAAGACGAGTGGTCGGCGGTTGGTTCTCCACTAATAGGAATCACACCTATAATGGATTTTTGCCGAGATTACTATGGAGTCAACTACGCACCCAACACGCGGGAGACTTTTCGACGTCAGACCATGCATCAATTTGTACAAGCTGGATTGGTGCGGGAAAATCCAGATGATCCCATACGTGCAACCAACAGTCCAAAGTGGTGCTACCAGTTGGAGGGAAATGCCAAATTGCTACTTGGGAAGCATGGTACGGGTGCATGGGATTCAGAGTTGAAGAACTATTTGGAGAAAGTGCCAGCGCTGAAGGAGCAATATGAGGCGGCGCGAGATATGGAGAAAATTCCAGTTCGTTATAGTGACGGGGCAGAAGTGATGCTTTCTCCTGGCACACACAACAAGCTCGTGAAAGCCATCATTGAGCAGTTTTGTCCACGCTTCGCCCCTGCGGCCGAAGTTCTGTACATCGGTGATACGAAGGAGAAGTTTGCTTTCCGCTGCAAGGAAAGAATGAATGAGCTGGGTTGCTCAACCGAAGAACACGGCAAAATGCCAGACGTCATTGTTTTCTATCCTGAAAAGGAGTGGCTCATCTTGATTGAATCCGTAACGAGCCACGGACCTGTCGATGCAAAAAGGCATACGGAGCTGGCGAGCCTATTTTCGTCTGCTGAATCAGGTATTGTGTACGTTACCGCCTTCCCCGACAGACGTCTGATGGCGAAGTACTTGGGTGTGATTTCATGGGAAACGGAAGTATGGGTTGCCGATTCGCCGGATCATCTCATTCATTTTAACGGGGAAAGATTCCTCGGTCCCCATTAGCCGGAGATTCGGTGCCATGGACTTTCTTGCGGACTACACCTTCCTCGATCTCTTCTGGATCGGGCTAAGCCTTTTTCTGACGGGGATGAGCAAGGGCGGGTTTCCGGTGGGCAACATTGCCCTGCCGATCCTGATTCTCGTTTGGCCGGCGCAGGCGCAGGCGGCGCGCTCGGCGGTCGGCTTCATGCTGCCGATGCTCTGCCTGATGGATGCCATTGCTCTTTGCTTCTATTGGCGGAAGGTGCTTTGGGGGCGGTTGATCTATTTGATGCCCGCGACCCTTCTGGGCGTTGTGCTGGCCAGCTACCTGTTCGTTTCGGATTCGGCCATGATCGCGGTTTCGGACCGGGCATTGAAAATCTCGATTGGCGTTTTGGGTATTGTTTTCGTGCTCTATTTCGCCGCCAAGAAATGGATCCTGAAGCATATCCACGCCTCGCAACCGACCTGGGGCAAGGGCGCCGTCTTTGGGTTTGCGGCGGGCATCACGTCCACCTTGGCGCACGCGGCGGGGCCCGTCGTGCAGATGTATCTGCTGCCGCAACAGCTCGAAAAGAAACGGTACGCCGGCACCAGTTGCGCCTTTTTCTGGATGCTCAATCTGGTCAAGCTCGTCCCGTTTGCCATGCTCGGGCGCATCGAGCCCGACAATCTGAAGCTGGGCGGGGTGCTTTTGCCCGTGATTCCGCTCGGGGTGGCGCTGGGCTGGTGGCTGACCCATAAGACCGAACAGAAACACTACACGATCCTGATCTACGCCGTGCTGCTGATCACATCCGTCACGCTGATTCTCAAAGCGCAATAGCGAGGGACCGTTTTGCGGGCGGTTCCGCGGTGCGTGTGCGGACGTGGTGGGGTTAGATCCCGTGTTTGACGAAGAGCTCCTGCCGAACGGGGCAGGTGCACATGTAGGCGCTGCCGAACGAGCATTGGTACACGCAGCCCGGTGTGTGCCGGGTGCCGGTGAAAAAGACCGTGTTGCCCACGACGCTTTCGATCGTGCAAAAGGGCTTCCCTTCGTTCGTCGTGCAGATATGGTTGTGCTTGCAGTTCGAGGCCGCGTCCAAGGTTTTTTGCGATATTAAGGTGCTCATAAGGCCTGTCTCCTTCATTCCTAATGCTACGGATGCCGGGCGGATGGAGCGATAATTTTTTTCTAGCAATAAATACTATTTAAAGAAGTTGTCAACGAGCTTGGAATTGGCGGCGTTTTTAGGTTCCCCTCGGCGGCGTGGTGGGTACAGTATCCGCCTTTTTAAAAGGATTGGACCATGATTGGCATCATTGACTATGGAATGGGAAACCTCGGCAGCGTGACGAATGCGTTCCGGTTTCTGGAGCTCGAGGCGAAAATCATCACCCGCAAACAGGAGATGGACGGTTGCCGTGCATTGATCCTTCCGGGGGTCGGTGCATTCGGCGATTGCATGGGGCATCTGGTTGAGCACGATTTTGTCGGGGCCATCAAGGATTGGACCGATGCCGGGAAACCGCTGATGGGCATTTGTCTGGGGCTTCAGGCGCTGTTCAAGAGCTCCGAGGAGTCGCCCGGGGTCGAGGGGTTGGGCCTCTTGCCGGGAACCGTGAAACGGTTCGACCTTCCGCGGGAGCTGAAGGTTCCGCAAATCGGCTGGAATCGCATGGTCGAAGTGCAACCGGATTGTCCCATGTTCGAGGGGATCGACGACCGGTCGTTCTTTTATCTCGTGCACTCGTACTACGTCGTGCCGGATAGCCCCGACCTGGTTGCCGGGAAAACCGAATACGGAATCGACTATTGCTCCTGCGTCTGGAAAGAAAATATTTTCGCCACCCAGTTCCACCCGGAAAAATCGCAGGCGGTCGGTCTGCGCATGCTCCGCAACTTCTGGAACTGGTCGGAGAAACAATAGACGTTCAATACGTGACGCGGATTCAAAGCATTTTGGTCGTGTGCCCGGCTGCGGCGGTGGTAAGGTCTGCGCGAACTTCTTTAAAGGGGTCATCATGGGAGTGCAAAACAACAGATTGAAAGGCAAGATCCTGCTGATCTTGTTCATCGCATCGATCGGATCATCCATCATCACGGGTGGGTTTCTGGTTTTTCTGCTGAAAATGAACGGAATCATTGGCGAAGTCGGCACAACCTTGCCGATGGCTTTCGCCATCGGGGTCTACCTGCTGAGCGGACTCTTCATTCTGGTGTTGCTCAATATCCTGCTGGGCAAAAATATCATCATGCCCGCCGTCGAACGCCAAATGCTCGAAAACGAACGCGCGATGCTCAGCGAGCAGCTGCACCATTCGCAGAAGATGGAAGCCGTCGGCCGCCTGGCCGGGAGCATCGCCCACGACTTCAACAATTTGCTCACCATCATCGACGGCTATTCCAGCCTCATCGTCGCCGATCCCACCTCCGCCGAAGTCGGGCAAAACGCCAAGGAAGTCATCGACGCCGCCCGCAAGGCCTCGTTCATCACCCGCAAGCTGCTCAGCTTTAGCCAAAAGGAAAAGACCGAGCCCGTCACCCTCGACCTCAACAGCATGTTGCAGGATACCGACAAGATGCTCACGCGCCTGATCGGCGAACGGATCACGCTCGTCACCAAATCGTCGGCCGAGCCGCTCTATGTCAAGGCCGACCCGGTCCAGATGGGGCAAGTTCTGATGAACCTCGCGGTAAACGCGCGCGATGCCATGCCCAACGGCGGGCGCATCACCATCAAGGTCGGGCACCGCCAGATCGAAAACGGCGATTGCAACAAGCCCGACAAGCTGGCGGCCGGACCGTTCGCCGAAATCTCCGTGCAAGACTCCGGAACCGGGATCGATGAAGCGACGCGCGCCAGGATCTTCGAACCCTTCTTCACGACCAAGCCCTCCGGCAAAGGCACCGGGCTGGGGCTTTCGATCGTGAAAAGCATCATGAAGGAGAACAACGGGTTCATCAATGTCGCCAGCAAACCGGGGAGCGGAACCACCTTCTTCCTCTATTTGCCGGTTTGCAGTCTGGCGGACGATTCCTACCACAGGGATAGGCTGGAACCCGAGCTCTCCGCGCCGCCGGCGGCCGAATCCAAACCCGTGCTCGACAAGGAAGCGCCGGGCGGCGAGGGGGCGTCCGCCACGATCCTGCTCGTCGAAGACGATCCGATGATCCGCACGCTCGTTGCGCAAACCCTGGAGTTGCAGGGCTACACCGTCTTGCTCGCCGAAGAGGGGTGGGAAGGCGTGAAGGTGGCCCGCCAGTACAAGGGCACAATCGATCTGCTCTTCACCGATGTGGTCATGCCCGGCCTCGGCGGTGCCGAGCTGGCCATTGCGGCCAAGGAGCTCTATCCGCAGATCGAAGTGCTCTTCATGTCCGGTTATTCGCGCAGCCAGCTCAACGAAGAGGGCGTCCCGCCCGATGCCGCCGTGCTCGAAAAGCCCTTCACCCCCGACAAGGTCGTAGCCAAAGTCCGCCAGCTCATTGCCTAGATGGGGGCGTTTGGGGAATTCCGGTTTCCGGATGCTCCGCGACTTTCAATCCAGCTTCACCGTCTCGGCGGCGCCGGCGGGGATCCAGCAGGATTGGCCGTCGGCCAACCGAACATGCCACCAGTCGGTCCGCTCTTCGAGCAACCTGAATTCCGTGCCCGAATGCAGGGGTTCCAGAAACGCCGGGGCATACATGGTGCCGTCGCCCTTGCGGGCCAGCACCTCCCTCGCCACGATCACGCCCGGGTGCGCCCGCCGCGCCATGATGGCATCGGCCAACAGCGATGCCAGCAGGATGGCCGAGAGCACGCCCGTTGCCGCGGCGGTGATGCGCGCCTCTTTTTTCGGGGTTCGGCTCGTCCAGAAGCAGGCACTCCAGAAGAGCAACCAGCAGAATGCGAACAACCACCAGCGCAAGGTGGTCGAAGAGTTGAGATGCCAGCCCAGCAGCTTGGCCGCGAGCGGCGACGGCTCCTGTTTGGGGATCAGGTCGGTGCGCAACGCCAGCGCCGAGGCCAGGTTGTGCTGCACGTCGGCGTTGCCCGGAAGGTAGTGCTCGGCGCGGCGATAGTTCAGGATCGCCCGGCCCAGATCGTTCGCCATGAACCAGCTGTTGCCCAGCGTGTAGAAGAGCCGGCCGTTGCGGACGCCCTCCTCCTCGACCAGGAATTCGAACTGCTGGGCCGCCGCCGCATACATGGCCGAGTTCGTCGCGGACTGGAACATGCCCTGCGCCGTCTCCAGCGTGGTGAGCCGGTAGTCGGCGGCCAAGGCCGGGAGCCCCGCCAGCAGGCAGAGCGCGGTGAGTTTGAGCGTCATCTTCATTTCAGTGAGTTCTCCACGGTCTTAACAATGCGGACGGCTTCGCGGACGATTTGCCGCGCATCGCCCGGTTCGTCGAATGCGGAGGTGAAGCGATAGGCCTCGCAAAGCGCAAACAGCTTTTTGAGTTCTTGCTGGGTGCGGATATCGGCTCCGGCTTCAACGAGACCGTGCTCGGCATCGCGGAAGGAGAGGGCGCCGGGATTGAGGAGCAGGCGGTCGCCGAGGTAGGCGCGCAACACGCCGTCGAGGTCCCGATAGATCTCGCTTTTCATTTCTCGGGTCCGGATGTGCGCGGCGTTCTTGCGGAAGACCTTGAAGGCGCGCGCCGCCTTGGCCGTGCGTTGGATGTGGTGCTTCTTCTCGCCGAACAGCGAAACCAGCGAGGCCCCGCCCACCGCCAGCGGCGGCAACAGCAGGAACGCCAGCACCGCATACGGATGCGCCCAGCCCAGCAACGGCAACCGTTTGCTCGTCAGCAGCTCGGGCCCCACATAGTTTTGCCGAATCCCGTCCTCCACCGCCCGCAACCGGTTCTGGAAGTTGCCGCGCCCAAAGACGCCGATCTCCTCCGCCGCCGAAACCCGGATCGGGATCGCCGGCGATTCCGCCACCACATACGCGTTTTGCGTTGGGCTGAAATAGGCCAGCTGGATCGGCGGAATCTCGTTGTTGCTCGTCGATAGCGGGCGGATGGTCTGCGTGTAGATTTTCGAGTTGCCCGACAGTTGCGGCAGCGAGCGGTCGGAGGGGATCTCGAAGCGGTTGACGAGGTAGGGCTGGTAGCGCAGCGCTTCGAAGAAAATGTTTTCCATGAAGTCGGTTGCGGTAATCGTGATGGTCAGGGTGATCGGTTCGCCGACGCGCACGTCGGTCGGTTCGGCGGCCACCGCGATCTCGAAGTCGCCGACCATGCCGTTGAACAAGTCGGGCCGCCCCTCGGTCGGAAGCGGTTTCACGTCGAGTTCCAGCGGTTGCGACTCGGTGTAGATCCGTTGCCAGTCTCCGCCCGTCACGTTTTGGTCGAAGAAGGTGTTATCGAAATAGGCCGGATACTGGAAGGCCGAGCGGCGGGCCTTCGGGGTGTTGGCGTCCTTTTCCTGCTCCGCCGCGCAGAGCAGGGTGGCGGGCGGGATGACGATCTTGCCGCTCTTCTTCGGAATCAGCACCTTGGCGAACTCGAGCGACTGGTGTTGCGTTTCCCCCTCCTGGTAACTCTTGCGCAGGGCCAGCACGCGCGTGCCGTGAACCGGCAGCCCCGTGGCATTGGCGTTCTTTTCCCGGTCCGGCTCGTGCGGGTCCAGAATCTGGAAGCGGTTGTCGTTGAGGATCGGGAAATGGAAGTCGACCGCCTTGATGGCGCCGAACTGGTAGGTGCTGTCCCAGACGGTCTTCAGCACCAGCGGCTCGCCGACATAGACCGACGTCTTCGTCAACTGCTGCTCCAGCGTCATGCGGTCGGTGGTCTCGGGCTTGCGCGCCACGATGGGCACCGCCGTTGAATAGACCGAGCCGAAGCGCAACGCCGGGACCGTCAGCTCGCCCTCGCGCTTGGCGCGCAGGGCAAAGCGGTAGAGCCACGTGTTGGGGGCGCTCGTGGGTTTTCCCGCGCTCAGCACCGTTGCATTGAACTCCTCCATCGATTCCAGCGCCGGCACATCCGGTTTTTCCGCCGCCTTCACGATCACGTCCAAATTGAACACCTGCCCCAGGAAGACATTCGTTTCCGTCGCGGTTGCCTGGGCATAGAAGTTGGTCTCCGCCCCCGACAAACCCGCGACCGCAACCGTTGCGGTTGCGAGGATCGTGCTTTTCCAGAAATGCATTAACTTCATCGCTCCATTCATCCAATCTGCCTTACCAATCCTTCTCGACGGCCTTGTATTCCCCGGCCTTCTTTTCCTTGCGCCGCTCTTGGTTGCGGACCTCTTCGGCAAGGATATCCATTTCGGTCGCGTTGGGGGGCGGCACGCCGCGGATCTCCTCGTATTCCGAGAAGTCGCCGAACGGGTCGGCCTCTTCATACTGGTCCGCATCCTCGTCCGATTCCTCGTAATCCATGTCGTAGTCTTCGTCGTCCTCGCTCTCCTCGTCCGATTCCCCGTCCTGTTGGTTCGGGTCCTCCGGCGCGGCGCCCAGCGCGGCGACGAGCTCCGCCAGCGCGGTCGGCTGGTCCGGCTTCGCCATGGCCTCGGCCGCCAGCAACGTGTGGTCGAAGGTTTCCTTCAGCGGTCCCGGCAACCGGGTGCCGTCCGGCAGGGGGATTTCGGCTTGCAGGCCGGAATCCTCGATCACCTTCGCCAGCTCGCGCGTCTCCGTTTCCAGCTGCCGCTGGGGTTCGCCCGTGTTTTGGGTTTCGATCAGCGCGGTCTGCCGTTCAATGAACTCCTGCAGCTTTTCGCGGAGGTAGGCGATCAACTCGTCTTGCTGGCTTTGCTGTTCCTCCTGCTGCCGGACCTCTTCCTCGATCTGCGCCGCAATCCGCAGCGAAATTTCCAGGTTATAGGCCGCGTTTTCAAAGGCGGGGTCGTAGCCGAGCGCCATGCGGTAGAGCCAGGCCGCCTGTTGGCAATAGGCCGCCGCCGCGCGCCCGTCCGTCTCGCGCACGCTCTCGCCGGTCTTCATCAGGCAGTTGCCGATGTTGTACCAGCACTGGCCGCGCATCGCATCCGTCTCCGCCAGCGACGCGGCATGCTCGTAGGAATACATCGCATCCTCGAACATCGTGGCGCGGTACTGGGCGTTGCCCAGATTGTAGGCAATCTCGGCCGACCCCGGCGCCTCGGCCAGCGCCTCGTGGTAGGCATTGATCGCATCCTCGTACCGTTTTTCGGCCAGCGCAACGTTCCCCGCCTTGAACAGCTTCGCCGGGGCGGCCTGGAGGACCCCGGCCACCAGCAACGCAACGCAGAGCAGCGCCCTGCGACTCGCGACCTTCAGACCTGCGAACCTCGTCATGTTCTCCTCCTCCAGCGGTTGGCGGCGAGCAACACGATCACGGCGCCGCCCAGGAAGAGGTGGAACTTTTCCTCGTAGCGTTCCATCACCTGCGAATCGGTGGAAGCGCGCTCGGCGTTTTCCATGATCTGGCGGTAGATCCGCGCCAAATCGAACGGGCCGTTGGCCACGTCGAAATAGATGCCGTCGGGGACGGCGGCCGTCATGCGGCGCAGGGTTTCGGCATGCAGCTTGGTCCAAACCTCGGTGTTGCCGTGCTTCATGAACGAGCGCGCTCCACTCTCCTCGTCCTCCAGCGCAATACGGCTGCCGCGCGCGCGGTCGCCGATGCCGATGGCGATGAACCGCACCCCGGCGTCGGCCAGTTTCTTGACCGCCTCGACTTCGTCGGGGCCGTCGACCATGTCTTCGCCGTCGGTGATCAGGATCAGGTCCTGCATGCCCGCGTTGGCGGGGTCGAGCAGCTTTTCGAGCGTGCGCTCGACCGCGTGGCCAATCATCGTGCCGCCCGCCGCAATACTGTTCGGCGAAGCCTGCCGCAGCGCCATGCGGAAATAGTCGTAGTCGACCGTCAGCGGGCAGCGGATCTCCGCCGAGCCCGCGAACAGCACCAGCCCGACGCGGTCGCCCGACAGCGTTTCGACGCAGTCGAGGATAGCGGTCTTGGCGTTTTCCAGTCGGTTGGGATGCATGTCTTCGGCCAGCATGCTGCGGGAGACGTCGAGCAGGAAGACCACATCGCGGCCGGTCTCCTGCAGCTTTTGCTCCTGCAGGTCCCAGGCGGGTTGGGCGAGGGCGAACACCACCAGGGCAATCGCCAGGCAGCTGCCGACCGCTTCGCGCTTGCGGCTGATGAACAAGGCGCCCGTGCCGAAGGCGCGGATCGCCTGTTTGCGCCGGACGGCGGCATAGAGGAACAGCCCCGCCGCGGCGGGAACCAGCCACAGCCATAGCAGGGCGTTGGGGTTGTAGAAATAGATCGGCATCAGGGAATCCTCCTGAGCCAAGTGGTGGCTAAGGCGGCGTGGCCAACGAGGAGCAGCAGCCCCACGGCCGCGAACGGCTGGAAGACGTCCTTATAGGTGTGGTAGCGCTCCGTCTCGATCTCGGAGGTTTCCATGGCGTTGATCTCTTCGTAGATGTCGCGCAGCGAGGCGTCGTCGGTGGCGCGGCGGTAGATGCCGCCGGTGGTTTCGGCCATTTTTTCGAGGATGCGTTCCTGCACCAGCGGCTCCTGCTCGATTTGCACGGGGCCCTCCGGCGTCTGGATGGTCTTCATCTCCGGCGGGTCGGTGATGGCGATGGTGTGCAGGCGGATGTCCCAGTGCTTGGCCAGCGCCGCGCCTTCCATCGGCAGGTGCCGCCCGCAGTTGTTGTTGCCGTCGGTCAGCAGGATGATGACCTTGCTCTTGATCTCGTAGCCGAGGCTTTCGCCCTCGGCCGCGGCATAGCGCTCCTCCGCCGTCTTGAGGCGGGCGGCGGCCAGCGTGACCGCGTCGCCGAAGGCGGTGCCGTCTTCGTTGGGGCGCGATTCGATTTCGAGGTCGCGGATGAAGTAGAGCAGGGAGTCGTGGCCGAGCGTCAGCGGGCAGACGGTGTCGGCATAGCGCGCAAAGGTGATCAGGCCGAGCAGGTCGTTGGGGCGTTCCGCGGCAAACTGTTCCACCACCTGCTTGGTGACTTCCATGCGGCTCATGGTGCTGTCGCGGAACGGCATCGAAATATCCATCGAGCTGGAGATGTCGACCACCAGCTCGATCGCGATGCCTTCCTTGGGAATTCCCTGGGTCAGGTCCTTGAGCTGCGGTTTGGCGCAGGCGAAGACGAGCAGTGCCAGCGCCAGCGCCTGAAGCCAAAAGAGCAACGGCATGAAGCGCAGGCGCAGGGTTGGCGGAACCTTCTTGAACGAGGCCAGCGAGGAGAAGCGCACGGCGGCTCCGCCCGACTTCCGGAAATGATCGAGGACCATTTTCAGCAGCGGCAGCAGCAACAGCAACGCCCATGGAAGCGCTAGTCGCACGGTTCCTCCATCGTCTCTTCCACGAATCCGCGAACATATTCAACCAGGCTGTCCGCATAGCCGTCCGGAATCCGGTTGGAGAAGCGGACGAGATCGTTCGCCGTCAGTTTGTCCACCAACGTAACGCGGCGGCCCAGCAACGGATACTTAGGGATGTTGCGGATGATTTCCCCGGTGGTTTTGCCGGCGGTTGGAATCTTGAGTTGCCGGTCGAGAAATTCCAGCAGGATGCGCCGCGCTTCGTCGATGCGCGCCAGCTCGTCCTCCGGAAGCCGATCCAGGGCCTGCCGCGCCGCTTCCTGCGGCGAAAGCTCCTGCGTTTTTCGGGGGC
>NZ_JBFJYW010000054.1:0-15417 GCF_041622395.1 Pontiella sp.
GAAATCAGGTAGTAGTCGCCGCCGCCCTTCACCCGCAGGTTGGTGGCAACGGCGGCGAGGCTGATGCTGGTCAGGATCGAGATGGCGTTGGCCAGGCCGATGATCACCAGCGCCTTGCCCAGCCCGGCGTTGCCGACCACGTAGCCCAGACGCAGGAACAGGATGATCCCGAGAATCGTCAGGACACTCGGCGTGAACACGCCGGCGAAGGTGCCCAGCGTTCCCCCCTCGTTCACTTCGGGGTTCGACGACCCGGCCGCGGCGGCCCGTTTGGTTGCTTTTTTCATGGGTGGTTGGTTCCTGTTCCGGGTTGCGGTTCCCCGAGATAATAGTGGCGGATGGGACGGAGTTCATCATCCAGTTCGTAAACGAGCGGAATGCCGGTGGGAATGTTCAACTCGATGATGTCGGCATCCGAGACGCCGTCGAGGTGCTTGATCAGCGCGCGTAGGCTGTTGCCGTGCGCCACCAGCAAAACGTTTTGGCCGGCCGCCAGCGGCGGAGCGATCCGTTCGTGCCAGCAGGGCAGGACGCGGTCCATGGTGTCTTTCAGGCATTCGGTTGCGGGAATCTCTTCCGGGCGGAGCGCCCGGTAGCGCGGGTCGTGGCCCGGATGCCGCGGATCTTCGGGTTCCAGCGCAGGCGGCCGGATATCGTAGCTGCGGCGCCATTGACGCACCTGCTCCGCGCCGAATTTTTCGGCGGTCTCGGCTTTGTTGAGGCCCTGCAGCGCGCCGTAGTGCCGCTCGTTGAGCCGCCAGTCGCGCCGGACGGGCAGCCACGCCATGTTCATCTCGTCGAGCACCAGCCAGAGCGTGCGGATCGCGCGCGTCAAGACCGAGGTGAACGCCACGTCGAAACCGAAGCCTTGCTGCTTCAAGAGATCGCCCGCCTGAATGGCCTCGAAGATTCCGTGGTCCGACAGATCGACGTCCGTCCATCCGGTAAAGAGGTTTTGCTTGTTCCAGATGCTTTCGCCGTGGCGCAGCAGCACCAGTCGACGGGGGGCATGCGGCGGGTTATCCGTAGTAGGCGTTGGAGACATATTGAAGCACCATGCGTTGGGTGTTGAAGAACGATCCGTTGAGGGCGATGGCCGAGCGCATGACTTCGATGAACCCGCTGCGGTCGCCGTAGAACAGCGGCACGATGGTTTCGCCGAGCCGGCGGTAGAGCGAGGCCGCGTCGGCCGGCGTGCGGTCGGCGGTTTCGGGGGAGTGGACCCCGATGGGCCAGCCCGTGACGCCGTCGATGCAGCCTTCGATCCACCAGCCGTCGAGGATGCTCAGGCTCGGGACGCCGTTCATGGCGGCCTTCATGCCGCTGGTGCCGGAGGCTTCCATCGGCGGCTGGGGCGTGTTGAGCCAGAGGTCGACCCCGGCGGTCATGAGTTGGCCCAGCTCCCAGTCGTAGTTGACGAGATAGGCCATTTTGATTTCGGGTTTCAGCGAGGCTTGTGCCTGAAAGATCCGCTGGACGAATTCCTTGCCGGGCCGGTCCTGCGGATGGGCCTTGCCGGCGTAGACGATTTGCAGCTTGCCCTTTTCGGCGGCGATGGCCTTGAGCTTTTCGATGTCGTGCAGCAGCAGGTCGGCGCGTTTGTAGGTGGCGGCGCGCCGGGCGAAACCGACCGTGAAGGTGCCGGAGTCGAAGCCGGCGTTGGTTTCGCGGTTGATGCGGTCGATCAGCCGGAGCTTGTTTTCGGCGTGCGCCTTCCAGATCTCTTGGGGGGCGATGCTCAACGCGTAGCGCAGGCTGAAGTTGTCCTCCCGCCAGCCGGGAATGCAACGGTCGAACAGGCGCTGGAAGGAGGGCGAGACCCAGGTTGGGGCATGCACGCCGTTGGTGATGGCCTCGATGTGGTATTCGGCAAACATGTGGCGCGAGACTTCGGCGTGCTTTTTGGCGACGCCGTTGATGTAGTGGCTCATGTTCAGCGCGAGAAAGGTCATGTTCAGCATGTTCGAGCACCCGGTGCGGTCGCAGCAGGAAAGCTCGTGCATCTCCGCGACGCCGGCCTGGCCGATCACCCGCAGCGCCATGTCCCACGGGAACTGATCCTGCCCGGCGGGCACGGGGGTATGGGTCGTGAAGACGCACATTTCGCGGACGGCCTTGAGGTCTTCCGCATTGAACACCGGCCGGCCGCGGCCGCTTGCTCGTTGAGCAGCTCGACCGCCAGCAGCGCGGCGTGGCCTTCGTTCATATGGAAGCGTTCGAGGGTGTCGTGGCCGAGCATGCGCAGCGCGCGTACGCCGCCGATGCCGAGAATGATTTCCTGGCAGAGGCGATAGTGCGGGTCGCCGCCATAGAGGTAGTGCGTCAGCCGGCGGTCCCACTCGCCGTTTTCCGGCAGATCCGCGTCGAGCAGGCAAACCGGAACGGAATCGCCTTTCACCCCCTCGACTAGATATTGCCAAACCCGCAGCTGCACCTCGCGGCCTTCGATGGTGACCGCGACCCGCCCCGGCAGTTCGGTCAGGAAATCTTCGACCACCCATTCGACGGGCTCTTCGGTCTGCCATCCGGCGGCATCGAGGTGCTGGTAGAAGTAGCCCTTGCGGTGGAGCAACGTCACCGCCACCAGCGGCAGGCCGAGGTCGGCCGCCGAGCGCAACGTGTCGCCGGCGAGAATGCCGAGGCCCCCGCTGTAGGTCGGGATCTCTGGCCGCAATGCGATTTCCATCGAGAAGTAGGCAATCAATTGGTTGTTGTCCATAGGGCGGGGCCTCCGGTTCGTCCGTTCCATCAAAACCATTTCTTGCGGCGGAAATAGTAGAGCATGCCGGCCGTCATGCAGATCATGAGGAGCCAGGCGACCGGATAGCTGTATTTCCAGTGCAGCTCCGGCATGTGGTCGAAGTTCATGCCGTAGATGCCCGCCACGAAGGTGATCGGGATGAAGATGGTGGCGATGATGGTGAGCACCTGCATGACCTGGTTGGTTTTGTGGCCGAGGCTGGAGAGGTAGAGGTCCTGCACGCCGCTGAGCATGTCGCGGAAGGTTTCAACGGTGTCGATCACCTGGATGGTATGGTCGTAGAGGTCGCGCAGATAGGCGTGGGTCTTGGGCTTGAGCAGCTTGCTCTCGCCGCGTTCGAGCCCGCCGATGGCTTCGCGCAGCGGCCAGACCGCTTTGCGGATGTAGAGCAGTTCGCGTTTCTGGGCATAGAGTTCGTTCATCAAGGCGGCGCTGGGATTATCCAGGATGTTCTGCTCGATGGATTCGATCTGCTCGCCGGTCTGCTCCATGATCAGGAAATAGTTGTCCACGATGGCGTCCATCAGGGCGTAGAGCAGATAGTCCGGCCCCATTTTGCGGATGCGGCCGTGGTTTTTGCGCAGCCGATCGCGGATCAGGTCGAACACATCGCCGGCGGTTTCCTGGAAGGAGATCAGGCAACGGGCGGTCAGAATGAAACTGATTTGCTCGGAGTGGAGCTCGCGGGTTTCGGCCTCGGTGTAGAGCATGCGCACGACGAGGAAGAGATAGTCGCCGAGCTCTTCGAGCTTGGGGCGCTGCGTGGTGTGCAGGATGTCTTCGAGCACCAGCGGATGGATATCGAACTGCGTTCCGATCCGGCCGATCGCCTCGGTATCGTTGAGGCCGGTGACGTTGATCCAGCTGACCGTTTCGGAGTCCTTGAAGGCCACGCAGGCTTCCGTCGTCACATCCTGCTGATCGGAAATGGTTGCGCCATCGTAGTCGATCACGGAGATGCGGAGCGGGACCTCCTTCTGCCGGCCCGTATAGACCATCGATCCCGGCGGAAGCCCCCGCTTCTCCGAAACCGTGAACAATCTCTTCATCTGCTTGTCTGCAACGCTAAACAATTTATTCATCAATATTACCTTTACGAATCGTACCGATATAACACCCCTTATCGATTCGATTTCAAGCGCCATCGGGAACCGATTCGAAACCGGCGCCCCCTCCCCCGGCGAAACCGCAGATCGCCCCAACATTGAACTGGCCACGGCGACCGGAAAGGATTATACGGCAAATCGTTAAAGCGGAGCCACAAACCCAAACCCCGGGAGCCGGACACCTTGTCGATGAGGGCCGCGGCACGGATCAAACGTCGGTAATCGGGGCGGAGAAAAGCCGTCGGGACGTTGCTTGGCCTGCAAAAGGAGGATTGGTATGGCTGATTTCATCCACCGCTCATTGATGGCCTTCATCCGGCTGTTCGTCGCTCTCGACATCATCGGCGTCCTGCCGATTTTCTATGGGCTGACCCAAGACGCGACCGCACCGGAACGCAGCCGCATTGCCCGGCGCGCGGTGCTGACGGCGTCGGTGTTGGGCGTGGCCTTCTTCGTGGCGGGCAAATTGGTGTTCCGCCTGCTGAACATCACCGAACACGATTTCCGCGTGGGCGGCGGATTGATTCTGCTCGTCCTGGCCGTAAGCGATCTGCTTTTCTCCGGCGAATCATCGCGAGCACCGGGCGCGGACGTGGGCGTGGTCCCCATCGGCGTCCCGCTGATCCTTGGCCCGGCCGCGCTGACCACCCTGCTGGTGCTCGTTCCGGCCTGCGGCTACGGGCCAACGCTGCTGGCGCTGGTGGCCAACCTGCTCATCGTGCTGCTGGTGTTCCGCCTGGCAGACCGCATCGTCGCCCGGCTCCAGCTCGCCGGCGTACGCGCGGTTTCCAAAATCACATCGCTGTTCCTCGCGGCCATCGCGGTGATGATGATTCGGCTGGGCATCAGCGGCATGCTGGGCACCGCGCCTTGACCCCCGCGCGGCGAGGAACCCCAAGCGCTAAAAGACTTCGACTTTCCGATAAAAAAACATTAGCCGAAACCGCATCCTCTTGCTAGATTGCACGGGTTAGTGCGGGGGTTTGAATGAACGCGGATTCAATTTACTGGCCGTACGCTTCGGCCTTGATGCTCGTTGCGCATCCCGACGACGAAACCCTTTGGGGCGGCGGAACGATCCTGATGCACCCGGAGACCCGCTGGACCGTGGCGGCCCTCTGCCGGCGCAACGACCCCGACCGCGCCCCGAAATTCAAGAACGTGCTCCAGCGGCTCGGCGCGACCGGTGCGCTGGGCGATCTCGACGACGGCCCCGAACAGACCCCGCTTGCCCCGTCCGTCGTTCAGGACGCCGTGCTCGCGCTCGTTGGCGGGCTCGAGGTCGACCTGATCATCACGCACAGCGTGGCCGGCGAATACGAGCGCCACCGCCGCCACGAGGAAACCGGCGCGGCCGTGCTGGCCTTGCGGGAGGCCGGGAAACTCCGCAGCCCGGCGCTTTGGTCGTTCGCCTACCGCGACGCCCGCGCTTTGCCCGAGGCGGATATCCGGATCGAACTGCCGGCGGAAATCTGGGCGCGCAAGCGCCACCTGGTGGGCGAGATCTATGGATTTGCGCCAACCAGTTTCGAAATGAACGCCGCGCGGCGAGAAGAAGCGTTTTGGCGATTGCATCCCGCAACGGAGGGGAACCCATGAAAGTACTGCTGCTCTACGACTATCCGCCGTCGCCCGGCGGACTGGCAACGCAAGGCGCCCTGCTGCATCGCGGGCTCGACGAACTCGGCGTGGAAGTGCATTCCGTGCATTTCGAATCGGCCCAGGAGAAGGAGTGGTACTATCGCTGGTTCGAGCCGGACGTGGTGGTGGGCATCGGCTACTGGGGCCACACGCCGGATCTGGTGCTGCATCCGCAGCGCTCCGGCGCGCGGCCCGTGCCGTGGCTGGTCGCCGACGGCTACATGGCCAACTACCGCGAAATCCTCGATGCGCTGCCGCTCGTGCTGGTGACGTCGCGCTGGGTGAAAGAGGTCTATGTGCGCGACGGCCTCAAAGGCCAAAACATCCAGGTGCTGCCGGTGGGCTGCGACACCGATGCGTTCATCCCGCGCGACAAAACCGACCCCAAGGTGGCCGCCGTGCGCGAGGCGCTCGGCATTGCCCCCGACCAGATCATGGTGCTCACCGTCGGCGGCGACGCCACCTCGAAAGGCGCCCAGGAAGTGATGCAGGCACTGGCGCTGATCGACGCACAGGCACCGGACTGGAAATACGTTTGCAAAGTCTGGCCCCAGCCGCGCACCTTCCAGCAAAACGTCACCGACATCCAGCTGGCCACGCAGCTCGGCATCGACAAAAACGTCACCTACGCCACCAACGTCACCTCGCGCAACTTCATGCCCTACCTGATTGCGGCGTGCGACATCTATGCCGCCCCCTCGCGGCTCGAAGGTTTCGGCATGATCCAGGTCGAGGCCAACGCCTGCGGCAAGCCGGTGCTGGGCATCAACGCCATGGGGCTGCTCGACACCATGGTCCATGGCGAAACCGCGCTGCTCGCCGGCGTGGCGCAGGAGATCGTGCTGCGGGAAACGATCCTGGGCGAGGAATCCGGCTATACCGAAGGGTACCGCCATGTGTTCAACCAGCCGCGCACCGTCGATTACCGCGCCAGCGTCCACGACATCGCCGAACACCTCCTGCGGCTGATGCAGGACGAAACGCTGCGCCAGCGGCTCGGCGAGGCCGGGCGCAAGCGCGTCGTGGAGCATTTCGACTACCGGGTGGTCGCCCGCAAATTCATCGATATCGTCACCAAGGAACTGGAGCTGTCGTAACATGAAAACCGAAATCGACGAAGCCAAAGCCGCCGCGCTCGAGGTCTTGCGGCACAATGCGCACGGGCCCTACCGCGGGTTGCCGCGCACGGCCGGATGGGGCTATCCCGAACCCTACACGCGCGACCTGATGATCGCGGCGCTCGGCATCCTCGTATCCGGCGACGAAACGCTGATGCGCGCCCTGCGCAGGACGCTTGAAGTCGTGGCCGACAACCAGAGCCCGCGCGGCCACATTCCCTCGCTCGTCCACGATGCGGACGACCGCGGCGCGAGCGACACCACCCCGCTGTTCCTGATGGCGGCGGCCATGTTTCGCGATACCGTTGGAGAGCCCGCCTTCCTGCAGGACGCCATAGAAAAAGCGGTGCGGTGGATGGAATACCAGAGTCCGGCCGACGACGGGGTTGTCGCCCAGCTGCCGACGAGCGACTGGCGCGACGAGCAGTGGGTGCTGGGCTACGGGCTCTACGTCAACACGGTCGTCTACACCTACCAGCGGTTGCTCGGCCTGCACGGCCCGGCCGAAACGCTGCGGAATGCGATGAGCCACTTCACCATCACCGGCGGCGAACAGCACAAGCACGTGCACGAAGGGCTGGTCATCCGCCACAAACCCTACTATGCGCTCTGGTCCTACAAAGTGCTCGGCAGCGAACGCGTCGACCTGCTCGGCAACAGCCTGGCGATCCTCTCCGGCATCGCGGCGCCTTCCCGGGCCGAAGCGCTGGTACGCTGGATCGAGTCGGAATGCGAACAGCTGCGCGACAGCGGCTTGTTGGCGGTCGAACTGCCGCCGAACCTCTTCCCCTATCTGCAGCCGGGCGACCCGGACTGGCACCCGCGCGACGCGCTGTTCAACCAACCGGGCGAATACCACAACGGCGGCATCTGGCCGTTTGTCTGCGGCTTCTACATCGCCGCGCTGGTGGCCGCCGGCCGCCCGAAACTGGCGGCGCGCCGACTCGACGACCTGACCGCGCTCGTCCGCCGGCGCCGCAAGGAACCGGTCGAATGGGGCTTCAACGAATGGTACCGCGCACAGGACGGCACCGCCCGGGGGCAGGACTGGCAGACGTGGTCGGCGGCGATGTACCTCTACGCCGCCCGCTGCGTGGAAGAAAACCGGACGCCGTTCTTCGAGGCGGTCCGCCGGAGGGAGCACGATGAATGAGTCAACCGTCAAGCGGGTTGCCTTCGTGGGCAACTATGTGCCGCGCCAATGCGGGATCGCCACCTTCACCACCGACGTTTGCGAGGCGGTCGCCGCGGCCGTCCCGGAGACGAGCTGCATGGCACTGCCGGTCAACGACACCGAAGCGGGCTACGCCTATCCGCCGCGCGTACGTTTCGAGCTTTCGGAAAAGGATGTTGCCTCCTACCGCCGCGCCGCGGATTTCCTGAACATCAACAACGTCGACGTCGTCTGCATGCAGCACGAATACGGCATCTACGGCGGGCCGGCCGGCAGCCATATCCTGGCGCTGCTGCGCGAGCTGCGCATGCCGATCGTCACCACGCTGCACACCGTGTTGCAAGAGCCCCTGCCGGAGCAGCGGCGCGTGCTGGAAGAGGTGGCCGCATTGTCGGACCGCTTGGTCGTGATGAGCCGGCGCGGCGTGGGATTTTTGACGGACATCTACGGCGTGCCGCCGGAAAAGATCGACTTCATCCACCACGGCGTGCCGGACGTGCCGTTCGTCGACCCCAGCTACCACAAGGACCTTTTCGGGGTGGAGGGCAAGATGGTGCTGCTGAGCTTCGGCCTGCTTTCCGCCAACAAGGGGATCGAAACGGTCATCGCGGCACTGCCGGCGATTATTGCGCGGCATCCGGAGGTGGTCTACATGATCGTGGGCGCCACCCATCCCCATGTGTTGCAGCACGAGGGCGAGTCCTACCGGCTCTCGCTCCAGCGGCTCGCCCAGAAGCTCGGCGTGGCCGGCAACGTGATCTTCCACAACAGCTTCGTCACGCTCGAGCAGCTGATCGAGTTCATCAGCGCGGCGGATCTGTACATCACGCCCTATCTCAACGCGGCGCAGATCACCTCCGGCACGCTGGCCTACACCGTCGGCGCCGGCAAAGCCGTTGTTTCGACGCCCTACTGGTACGCGGAAGAACTGCTGGCCGACGGCCGGGGCGTGCTGTTCCCGTTCGGCGATTCCGCCGCGCTCGCCAAACAGGTGCTCGAGCTGCTCGACGAAGGCGCCCACCGCCACGCCATGCGCAAACGCGCCTACCTCTTCGGCCGCGAAATGATCTGGCCGGCCGTGGCCCAACGCTATATGGAAAGCTTCGGGCGCGCCCGCACCGAATGCCGCCATTCGGCCCCGCCCGGCTATGCCGTCAAGCCGCTCGACCAGCGCTCGACCGACCTGCCGCCCCTCAAGCTCGATCATCTGCACCGCATGACGGACGATACCGGCATGATCCAGCACGCAAAGTTCGCCGTGCCCAACTACCACGAAGGCTACAGCATCGACGACAACGCCCGCGCGCTGGTGGCCAGCGTGCTGCTCTCGGAGCTGGAGACCGGCAACGGCCCGTCGCTGGAGCCGGCCTCGCGCTACCTCGCGTTTGTCCACTATGCCTTCAACCCGGAAACCGGGCGCTTCCGCAATTTCATGGACTACCGGCGCAACTGGCTGGACAGCCGGGGTTCGGACGACAGCCACGGCCGCACGCTCTGGGCGCTGGGCACGGTGCTGGGCCGCTTCGCGATTCCTTCCCTGCGCGGCATCGCCGGCCAGCTGTTCGAGCAGGCGCTGCCCGCCATTCCCGACACCACCAGTCCGCGGGGCTGGGCCTTTGCCCTGCTCGGCATCCACGAATACCTGCGGCGCTTCGAGGGCGACCGGCTCGTCAACCGGATCCGCGACGAACTGGCCGAACGCCTGGTTGAACTCTACCGCGCCTGCCGCTCGGAGGACTGGTGCTGGTACGAGGACCGGCTGACCTACTGCAACGCCGTGCTGCCGCACGCCATGCTCATGTGCGGCCAATGGATCCCCGACGGCGAGATGTGCGAAATCGGCCTCGAATCGCTCCATTGGCTGGCCGCCGTGCAACACAGCGACGGCCCCGACGTCCATTTTTCGCCGATCGGCTCCAACGGCTTCTACGTGCGCGGCGGCGAACGCGCGCGCTTCGACCAGCAGCCGGTCGAGGCGCACGTGATGGCCTCCGCCTGCCTCGAAGCCTATCGCTGCACCGGCGACCCCTGCTGGATGACCGAGGCGCGGCGCACCTTCGAATGGTTCCTCGGGCGCAACGACCTGAATCTGCCGCTCTACGATCCCATCACGGGCGGATGCCGCGACGGCCTCCACCCCGACCGCCCCAACGAAAACCAGGGCGCCGAGTCCACCCTCGCGTTCATCCAGACGCTGCTCGAACTGCGGCTGGCCGAAAACACCATCCCCAACGGCACGGCCCCCTAAACGGAGACTTCCCATGCGCATTGCCATGCTCGCCCCGATTGCCTGGCGCACGCCGCCGCGCCACTACGGCCCGTGGGAAAGCGTCGTCTCGCTTTTAACCGAAGGCCTGGTTGCGCGCGGCATCGACGTTACGCTGTTCGCCACCGCCGATTCGGAAACCGGCGGGACGCTGCGGTCGGTGTGCGCGCAGGGCTATGAGGAGGATCGGGACATGAACGCCAAGGTCTGGGAATGCCTGCATATTTCCGAGGTGTTCGAACACGCCGGCGAATTCGATCTCATCCACAACCATTTCGATTTTCTGCCGCTCACCTACTCGGGGCTGATCGACACGCCGGTGGTGACCACCATCCACGGGTTTTCCTCGCCGGCCATTCTGCCCGTCTACCGCAAATACAACCGGCGCACCGCCTATGTTTCCATCAGCGCGGCCGACCGCGCGGAAGGGCTCGACTATGTGGCGACCGTCCATCACGGCATTGATCTGTCGCAGTTCGATTTCCGGGCGCAGCCGGAGGACTATCTGCTGTTCTTCGGGCGCATCCATCCCGACAAGGGGGCCCGGGAGGCGATCGCGATCGCCCGCACCTGCGGCAAACGGTTGGTCCTGGCCGGGATCGTTCAGGACACCGGCTACTTCAAGCAATACGTCGAACCCGCGCTGGAAAGCGGGCGGGTGGACTTTGTCGGCAGCGTCGGGCCGGCGCGGCGCAACGCGTTGCTCGGCGGCGCCGGCGCACTGCTGCATCCGATTTCGTTCGCCGAGCCTTTCGGACTGTCGATCATCGAGGCGATGGCCTGCGGCACCCCGACGATTGCGTTCAACCGCGGCAGCATGCCGGAGCTGATCGAACACGGGATCAATGGATTCCTGGCGAACGATTGCGGCGAGGCCGTGGCGCAGGTGGCCCGCATCAACGAGATCGACCGGGCGCGCTGCCGCCAAACCGTCGAAGCACGTTTTACCGTCGGCCGGATGGTCGATGAATACATTGAAGTCTACCAACAGTTGCTCAGGCATCCACCGCATGGAGGTGCATCATGAAAACCATCCGCAACCGCCCGCTGGTTCAACGATACGAAAAGAATCCGATCCTGACGCGCCACGAGGTTCCGTACCCGGTCGGGACGGTGCACAATGCGGGGGTCGTGAAACACGACGGGCGCTACATCATGCTGTTCCGCGCGCACACGCACAACGGGCGGTCGATTGTCGGCAAGGCCGAGAGCACGGACGGCTTTGCGTTCGCGGTCGACGCCGAACCGTTTCTCGTTCCGGCCACCGGGGGCGTCTTCGCCGAATACGAAGCGTTCGGGGTCGAGGACCTGCGCATCACGCCGATCGAGGGCGAATACCTGCTGACCTACAGCGCCTACTCGCGCCACGGCGTGCGCATTGCGCTGGCCCGCACGCGGGATTTCCAGACGGTGGAACGCGTGGCGCTGATTACCCAGGCCGACCTGCGCAACGTGGTGATCTTTCCGCAACGGTTCGGCGGGCGCTATGTGCGGCTCGACCGGCCGCATTCGGAAATCACGCCGTGGTCGATCTGGATTTCCTATTCGCCCGACCTGATCCACTGGGGCGACTCGCGCCTGCTGATGAAGCCGGAGCCGTACCACTGGGACGAACTGAAAATCGGTCCCGGCGCGGTGCCGTTCAAAACCGAAGCCGGCTGGCTGAACATTTACCACGGCGTCTTCCAAACCATGGCCGGCGCGGTCTACCGCCTCGGCGTGGCGCTGCACGACCTCGACGATCCGTCGACGCTGATCGGCGTTTCCGACGATTGGATCCTGCAGCCGGAAGATCCGTGGGAGGTCGGCGGCTATGTGCCCAACGTCGTCTTCACCTGCGGCGCGGTGCCGGAAGACGACGGTACGGTTAAAATCTACTGGGGCGGCGCCGATACCGTCATGTGCGCGGGCACGGCGGTGGTCGACGAGCTCGTCGAACTGTGCCTGACCAACCCCCGCAAACCCTTTTAAGGAGACCCGCCATGAACCCGAAAATCAAACGCAAGAAAATCAAAATCCTGGGCGATCCCGGGCGCGTCATTGCCCAGCGGCATCTGCCCGGCAATCCGGACCGCATCAAACGCGTGATCGCGCGCGTGCTGTCGATGCCGGAAGACGCCGCCGAGCACCTGCTGGAGCAAGTGATACTGGACTTCGCCGAGCGCCATCGCGACATCGGCCAGATCTTCCGCCGCCACCTGAAACTGGTCGAAGAACACCTGCCGCCGGACCCGCAGCTGAGCGAAACCCGGCAGCAATTGCTCGGCTCCTTTTTCACCAAGGAATATTCGATCGAATCGGCCGCGCTGTTCAACCCGTCGATCGTGCCCCATCCGGACCAGAGCGGCCTGCGGCCCGGCGACCTGCGTTTCATCATCAGCCTGCGGGCGACCGGCGAAGGGCATATCTCTTCGATCGTTTTCCGCAGCGGGGTGCTCAGTGCCACCAACCTGTTTGCGCTGGACCCGGTCAGCGACTATGTCGAGACGCCGACGCTCATTCTCAACCCGGACTACGACCGCCACCTCTTCGAGCTCAAGCTCAACGAAATGGACGCCTGCAACGAGACCACCTGCTGGGTGCTCAATCAGCTGCCGGACTGGTTCACCTACAATGCCCTGAAAGAAAAACTCGACGAATTCCGACGGGAGCAGGGCACGCTCAATCCGCGGCAGATCGAAACGCTTTCGCACATCGACTGGCTGGCGCACTCCAACTACGAAACCTCGTTCCCGGCGGAATACCCGCTCTCCGAGCGCGTCATCTTTCCGGTCTCGAAGAACGAGAGCAGCGGCATCGAGGATGCCCGCTTCGTGCGCTTCACGGAGGACGACGGCGAGGTGATCTACTATGCCACCTACACGGCCTACAACGGGTTCAACATCCTGCCGCAGCTGATCGAAACCCGCGACTTCGTCACCTTCAACGTCAGCACGCTCAACGGGAATGCGGTGCACAACAAAGGCATGGCGCTGTTCCCGCACCGGATCGACGGCCGCTACGTCATGCTCTCGCGGCAGGACGGCGAAAACAACCGCATCATGTTTTCCGACCATCTGCACTTTTGGCAGGAGTCCGAGATCATTCAGGAGCCGACGCGTTCCTGGGAATTCATTCAGGTGGGCAACTGCGGTTCGCCGCTGGAAACGGACGCCGGCTGGCTGGTGCTCACGCACGGCGTCGGCCCGATGCGCCAATACTCCATCGGCGCGATGCTGCTCGACCGCGACCACCCGGAAAAGATCATTGCCCGGCTGGAGGAGCCGTTGCTGACGCCGCACGAGGAGGAACGCGAAGGCTATGTGCCCAACGTCGTCTACACCTGCGGCGCGATTATCCACAACAAGGAGCTGGTCATTCCCTACGCCATGTCGGACATCCATTCCGGCATCGCCACCGTGGCGGTCGACGACCTGCTCGGCTGCATGCGGCCGCTGGGCTAGGCCGGGCCGGCGGGCGGAGGCACAATGTGGACCGGGAACGGCTTGGTGGCCTCGCCCGCATAGAGCGTCCGGTGCGGGAAGGGAATCTCGATGCCCTCTTCGTCGAAGCGCTTCTTCACCTCCAAGAGCAGGCTGTTGCGCAGGGCGACATAATCCGTCTTGGCAAACCATGGCCCGAACAGGAATTCGAGCGCCGAGTCGCCGAAGCCCTTGAACACGATGATCGGTTCGGGCTCGTCCAAACACAGCGGATTGGCGGTGGCGACCTCCTTCAGGATACGGATGACCTTTTCGATGTCTTCCTTATAGGCCACGCCGATATTGATATCCATGCGGCGAATCGGGAAACGGGTGACGTTGGTGAACGGGTTTTTAATCAGCGCTTCGTTGGGAATGCGGATGAGCTGGTTGGTGTAGGTCCGCAGATGCACCGAAAGCAGGTCGACGGAATAGACCACCCCGCGGTCGTTGCCGCACTCGAGCACATCGCCGATCGCAAAGGGCTTTTCCCAAATCAGGAACAGGCCGCTGATCAAATTCGAAAGACTGGTCTGGGAGGCGAAACCGATCGCCACGCCGGCAATCCCGGCCGCACCGAGCAGGGTGCCCAGTTTGACCCCGGCCTGCTGAAGCGTCATCATGACCAGGATCGTCGACCCCACATAAACCACGCCTTTGCTGATCAGCATAATCGACTGTTCGCTGACTTTTTTCTTCAGGCCTTTGCGGATGACATAGCCGAGCAACCGGAGCAACGGCAACCCGATCCCCAGCAGCAATGCGCAGATAACAATCGTCTCCGTGTGCGAGGCGATCCAACCGTAAACTTTTTCCATCATGAGATCTCGACCCGTTGTTTGAGGGTATCAAAGGTTTTCAGCAGCGCCCCGCGCTGCATGGCTTCGCGCGCATTGCCGAGCAGGCGGTTGGCCCGATCGAATTCCGGGGCCGCACTGGAGTAGACGAAGCGGCTCCAGGAATCTTCGCCGCGGTAGCTCACGCGCCCCTTGTTGGTCCACAGGCGCGTTGCGCCCTGGTAAATGTTGAGATATTGGGGCCGGAGACAAAGGCGCACGAAGTTGAGTTTTTCCTTCGAGGCATTGCGGACCTCCAGCGGGAACACCACCCGCTGGGCATTGGGACCGAGGTTTTCCGGGCTCAGTTTGGCGGTCGTCTTCATGGCGTAGCACAGTTCCCCTTCGGTCAGCGCCCCGAACCAGGAATTCGAGAGCGCCTGGGATGGAACCTCGACCACCAGCTCCTGCCGTTTTCCAAACGTAATCGCCAGCCAGAGCGGGATGCCGACAAAAAACTGGACCGACTCTTTCGGCATCAGGCACATCGGCATTTCCGGGCGGACAATCAGCGGGCGGTCGGGCAGCTGCGGTTTGAGCTGAATCGTGTCGACCTTTTCGCCCAGAATCCAGCGCGTCCAGCTGCGCTTGGCATCGAACGGCACCTCGTCGATAGAGAGCGCATAGCGGTCTTCGCTCGCGCCGTCCGTTTCATGGGCGATGTGCCATTCCTCCCTGCCGCGGTGAATCCAAAGATGCAGCGAACCCAGTTCCAGTTCGAGCGTCTGACCGCAGGCCAAAGAATGCGGACTCCAGAGTTGGGAATAATCGACCATTTTCTAAGGCTCCTGTCGCTTGCCGGCCGCCGCGGCTTGGTTCGCCCCCGCCGGCGCAGCGGAAGAAGAGGCGGCGTGTTTTTGTACACGGATATATTTCTGGAAGAACAGCGAATTCGGAACGTTGATATAATCGAGCTCCTCGTTACGCAGCACGGTCTAGAAGGTATTGATGGCCAGCACCTGTCCCTTGATTCCGTCCGGCATCACTTCAATGACATCTTCAATCCGGAAGGGCGTCGTGAAGAAGAGCAGGATCCCGGCGAGGATGTTTCCCA
>NZ_JBFJYW010000055.1:0-15034 GCF_041622395.1 Pontiella sp.
ATCTTTCTTCGTGTAGCCGAGCGCATTCTTCTGCGGGTTCGGGTGGCGGAAGGCGGGGATGTTGTAGCTCATGAAATTGCCCTCATGCGTTTTTGGGAACCGCAAAGACGCCGCGGACTCGACGATTCGCGAAGTGTATTTCCCGTCATCGTGGTGTCCTTTGTCTCTTCGTGGTTCATTTCCATGATCGGGTCCCGATTAGTAAAACCGGCTGCGGCGGCGGGGGGAGGTGGTGGTTTGCAGGATCCAATCGCGGATCTCATGGCGGATGAAGCGCGCGGTGATCGGGCTTCCGTCGTAGTGCAGGATCGGAACCAGGCACTCGGGATCGAACTCGTATTCGTTGATCAGCAGCGTGCGCATCTGCGCGTCGCGGTTTTGCTCGACCACGAAAACATATTCATGCGCCTCGATGAAGCGGCCCACCTCTTCGGCGAACGGGAACGACTGGATGCCCATGCTGTCGAGCGAGATGCCGTGCAATTCGTTGAGGTGGTGCAGTGCCTCCAGCGTGGAGGCTTCCGACGTGCCGTAGTGGACCACGCCGACGGTGCAGGGCTTGCCCGTCTCGCGGATGATCGGCTTGGGAACCGCCTTGCTTGCGGTTTCCCACTTCTTCAACAGCCGGTTCACGTTGCCGACGTATTTTCCGCCGTTCTCGGTATAGATCGCATATTCGTCCTTCGAGGTGCCGCGCGTGAAAAAGGCGCCCTTGGTCGGGTGGGTGCCCGGGTAGGTGCGGTAGGGGATGCCGTCGCCGTCGACGTCGAGATAGCGCCCGAACCGCTCTTCCATGTTTTCGAGATCCGCGGCCGTGTAGACCTTGCCGCGGTCGTAGGTCTTGGAATCGTCCCACTCGAACGGTTCCGATATGTTGTCGTTCATACCGAGGTCGAGGTCGGACATGACCATGACGGGGGTCTGGAAGCGCTCGGCGAGGTCGAAGGCCAGGGCGGTGTATTCAAAACACTCCTTGGGGGTGGAGGGGTAGAGGCAGATGTGTTTCGTGTCGCCGTGCGAGGCATAGGCGCACGCGAGCACGTCCGCTTGCTGCGTGCGCGTCGGCATCCCCGTGGAGGGGCCCGCGCGCTGGACGTTGACGATGACCGCCGGAATCTCGGCGAAGTAGGCCAGCCCGAGGAATTCGCTCATCAGCGAGATGCCCGGCCCGCTGGTGGCGGTGAAGGCGCGCGCCCCGTTCCACGATGCGCCGATCACCATGCCGATCGCGGCCAGTTCGTCCTCGGCCTGGACGATGGCATAGTTTTTCTGGCCGGTTTCCGGGTCGATGCGGAATTTGCGGCAGTAGCGCGCAAAGTTGTCGATCACCGAGGTCGACGGGGTGATCGGATACCAGGCCGCAAGCGTCGCCCCGCCATAGACCGCGCCGATTCCGCAGGCTTCGTTGCCGTCCATCAGGATTTTGTTGCCGACGTTGTCGCGCTGTTCGATGCGGAAGGAGATGGGGCATTTGCCGCATTCCCGGGCCATGGCGTAGCCCGTGTCCAGCGCCAAGATGTTGGGGGCGACCAGGGCTTCGTTGCCCTTGAACCGTTCGGCGATGAGTTCCTTCGGAACCGTGAGCTCCATGTCGCACAAGGCGGCCAGCACCCCGACATACATGATGTTGCGGAAGAGCTCCCGCTGCCGCGCATCGGTATAGAGCTCGCGGCATTTTTCCGTCAGCGGCAGGCCGATGAAGTCGATGTCGTCGCGCCGCAGGGCGGGGTCGAGCGGCTTGGTGGAGTCGTAGACGAAGTAGCCGCCCTTTTCCACTTCGGCGATGTCGCTCGCCATGCTCTGCGGGTTCATGCCGACCATCACGTCGATGCCGCCGCGGCGCCCGAGGAATCCGTTTTCGTTGATGCGCACCTCGTACCACGTCGGCAACCCCTGGATGTTGGAGGGGAAAATGTTCTTGGGGCTGATCGGCACGCCCATGCGGAAGACCGCCCGGCTGAACAGTTTGTTGGCGCTGGCCGACCCCGTGCCGTTTACGTTGGCGAACTTGATGACGAACTGGTTGACGACAATATCGCGTTTCATGGGTTTGATCCGTGCTGCGTGAAGCGGGATTTATGGTTGTGCGGTTCCAATTGAATTGGGTCACGCCTCATGTGTTGCTCTTCGCTTTCGGTTTGGGGGCGATGTAGAGGAATTTCTGCATGTCCCACGCGGCGGTGGGGCAGCGTTCGGCGCAGAGGCCGCAGTGGAGGCAGACGTCTTCGTCTTTCACCATCACGCGTCCGGTTTTAAGGGTTTCGGAAACAAAGATGGATTGTCCGGTGTTGAGCGCCGGGACACTCAGGTTGCGGCGCAACTCGGCCTCTTCGGCGTTGTCGGTAAAGTTCAGGCAGTTGACGGGGCAGATGTCGATGCAGGCATCGCATTCAATGCACGCTTCGGCCGAAAAGACCGTTTCGACATCGCAGTTGAGGCAACGTTGCGCCTCTTCCACGGCGGTTTTGGCATCGAACCCGAGCTCGACCTCGGTCTTGTGGCTGTGGATGGCTTCGAGCAGGTCGATGTGCGGCACATTGTGGCGTTGCTCTTCGGTGACCATGCTGGCATAGCTCCAGTCGTGGATGCCCATTTTTTGGCTAATCAGGTTGGTGCTCGGGTCGGGGCGTTGCGTGAGATCCTGCCCCTGGAGAAACTGGTCGATCGAAATCGCCGCCTGATGGCCCTGCGCCACGGCGGTGATGATGTTCCGCGGCCCAAAGGCGGCATCGCCGCCGAAGAACACCTGCGGGTGGGTGGATTGATGGGTGAGCTCGTCGACCACCGCCAGGCCGGTTTCGTTGAACTCGATCCCGATGTCGCGCTCGATCCACGGGAAGGCATTGGCTTGGCCGATGGCCAGCAGCACCATGCCGCAGTCGATGGTTTCCTTTTGCCCGGTGGAGGTGAAGATCTCCTTGCCGTCTTCCACCTTGTATTCGATCACATCGAACGTCATCGCCTTCAACCGGCCGTTTTCAACGAGGTATTCCAGCGGGTTGTGGTTTTCGACGATCGGAATGCCTTCGGCCTGCGTGTCCTCGATTTCCCAGGGCGAGGCGACCATGGCCGAGATGGGCGTGCGCAGCAGCACTTTCACGTTGTCCGCGCCGAGGCGCAGGGCGGTGCGGCAACAGTCCATGGCCGTATTGCCGCCGCCGATGACGATGACGTCCTTCGGGGCTTCGGTAATGTGGCCGAACGCCACTTGCGCCAGCCACTCGACGCCAACGAGGATCTTTTTCCCGCCGTCCAGGTCATAGCCGGGCAGTTTCAGCACGCGGCCGCTCGGTGCGCCCGAGCCGACGAATACGGCATCGTATCCCTTTTCCAGCATCGCCTTCATGCTCTCGACGCGCGTGTTGAAGAAGGTCTTCACCCCCATGTCGAGAATGTAGCCCGTCTCCTCGTCGATCACTTCCTCCGGCAGGCGGAACGAGGGGATCTGCTGGCGCATGAAGCCGCCCGCCTTGGCGTGCGATTCGTAGAGGTCGATTTCGTAGCCCAGCGGCATCAGGTCGCGCGCCACGGTCAGCGAGGCGGGGCCCGCACCGACCAGCGCCACCCGGCAGCCGTTTTTCTGCTTCGGGATTTCCGGAAGCAGGGAGCGGATATCGTCCTTCAGGTCGGCGCAGACGCGCTTGAGCCGGCAGATGGCGACGGGTTTGTCCTCCACGCGGCCGCGACGGCAGGCGGGTTCGCACGGGCGGTCGCAGGTGCGGCCGAGGATGCCGGGAAAGACGTTTGAATGCCAGTTGACCATGTAGGCTTCGGCATATTTGCCGGCGGCGATCAGCCGGATATATTCGGGAACCGGGGTGTGGGCCGGACAGGCAAATTGGCAATCGACGACTTTGTGGAAATATTCCGGATTACTCGTATCTGTCGGCTTCACTCCATCACCTCCGTACTAGCGTCCCATGTGTTAAAGCACAGTCCATAAATGATTTCAGCATTAAAATACCTAAATCGTACCGGAATGATCGGCTTTCCGGAAAAGCGCCCCCGCCGACGGTTTTTCGGGGGCGGTTTTCGATTTGAACCCGCCGGAAGTTGCAATCGGCCGGCTGTTTCGCCATCCTGCGCGAACTATGAAAAAAGAAATCAATCTCAGCGGGGGCATCGATCTGGATGCCGTAGTGGAATCTACCGGCAAGCGGATCGACGGGCGAAAGGCCGATGAGTTGCGCAACGTAAGGTTTACCAAGGACTTTATCACGACGGCCCAAGGGTCGGTCTTGATGGAAATGGGCAATACGCGGGTGATCTGCACCGCCAGCGTGGACGAAAACGTGCCGGGCTGGATGCGCTACCAGAACGTGCCGGGCGGATGGGTGACGGCCGAATACAGCATGCTTCCCGCCGCCACGCAGAATCGAACCCAGCGCGAATCCGCCAAGGGCAAGATCGGGGGGCGCACCATGGAAATCCAGCGGCTGATCGGCCGCTCCCTGCGCGCCGTGGTCGATCTGCAGAAGCTCGGCCGCCGCCAGATTTTCCTCGATTGCGATGTGATCCAGGCCGACGGCGGAACCCGCACCGCCTCCATCACCGGGGCCTACGTGGCGCTGCGGTTGGCCGTCGACAAGTTGATGAAGGACGGCAAGATCAAACAGGATCCGGTCATCGAAGGGCTCGCCGCCATCAGCGTCGGCATCAACAAGCAGACGCCGATCCTCGACCTCTGCTACTTGGAAGATTCGGCCGCCGAGGTGGATGCCAACTTCGTGATGACCGAGTCCGGCAAGATCATCGAAGTCCAGGGCACCGCCGAAGGTGCGCCGTTCAGCAAGGACGAACTGATGCAGATGATGGTGCTGGCCGAAAAAGGCATTGGCGAGCTGGTCGAGATGCAGAAGACCGTGTTGGGCTGATCTGCGACCGCTTGGGGGGGGGGCAACGGCCGGCGTTTGTCGGATGGGGGAAAAGCTGTCAAAACAAATGGAGTGAACCATGAAAGTGTTAGTCGCTTATTCTAGTGCAACCGGTAACACCCGCAAAGTGGCCGAGGCCATCCATCTGGCCTTGCCGGATGCCGATCTTTGTCCCGTTGGCCACGCCCCGAATCCGGAAGGATACGATTTGGTCTTTCTCGGCTGCTGGATCGACAAGGGGTTGGCCGACGAAGCCGCCCGGGCCTACATGAGCAAACTGCACGGCAAGCCCGTGGCCCTGTTTGCCACGCTGGGCGCCTATCCCGACTCGAAGTATGCCGCCGATTGCATGGATGCCGTTAGCGAGTTGCTGTCGGCCTGCACGGTCGTGGATCGCTTCGTCTGCCAAGGCGCCATCGATCCCAAGCTGGTCGAATGGATGAAGGGGCTCCCGAAAGACCATGGCTACGGCCCGACCACCTCGCGCAAGAAGCTCTGGCGGGATGCGGAATCGCACCCCGACGATGCCGATCTGGAAGCCGCCGCCGATTGGGCGGAAGGCGTGCTTGCGGCGCTGTAGGGCTACATGTTCGCGACGACGGCGTCGGCGAATTCGGAGCAGCTAAGCCACGTGGCGTCGGCCATCATGTGGGCGAAGTCGCCCGTCACCGTCTTGTGTTGGATGGTGCGGTCGACGGCGCCGATCACGAGGTCGGCGGCTTCGGTCCAAGGCAGATAGCGCAAGAGCATTTCCCCGGAAAGCACCAGCGAACAGGGGTTTGCTTTGTTCTGCCCGGCAATGTCGGGCGCGGTGCCGTGGGTGGCTTCGAAGACCGCCTTGCCATCTTCATAATTAATGTTCGCCCCGGGCGAAATCCCGATTCCGCCCACGCAGGCGGCAAGCGCATCGGAGGCATAGTCGCCGTTGAGGTTGAGCGTGGCGATCACGTCGTAGTCCTGCGGCTTGAGCAGGATGTTCTGCAGAAAGGCATCGCAGATGCAGTCCTTCACGACAATCATCTCCCCGGTGTGGGGGTTCTTGATTTTATAATCCTTTTCCGTTCCGTGGTACAGGGCGCCGAACTCCTCGGCGGCCAGCTCCATGCCCCATTTGAGGAACGCGCCCTCGGTGAACTTCATGATGTTGCCCTTGTGGACGATCGTGACCGATTTGCGGTGGTTGTGGATGGCATATTCGATGGCTGCGCGAATCAGGCGCTGCGAGCCGCTTTTGGAAACGGGTTTGATGCCGATGCCGGAATCCGCCGGGAAGCGGATGTTGGTTACGCCCATTTCGTTTTGGAGGAAGGCAATGACCTTCTGCACCTCGGCGGAGCCTTCCTCCCACTCGATGCCGGCATAGATGTCTTCCGAGTTTTCGCGGAACACGACCATGTCGACCCGCTCGGGGGTGTGGACCGGCGACGGCACGCCCTGGAACCATTTGACCGGGCGCTGGCAGACATAGAGATCCAGCTCCTGCCGCAGGGTGACGTTGAGGCTGCGGCGGCCGCCGCCGACGGGGGTGGTCAGCGGCCCCTTGATGGCTACGCGGTATTCCTCGATCGCCTTGAGGGTTTCGTCGGGAAGCCAGGTGTCCGCGCCGTAGAGGTCGTTGGCCTTTTCGCCGGCATAGACCTCCATCCACTGGATCTTGCGTTGGCCGCCATAGGCTTTTTCAACGGCGGCATCGACGATCTTGAGCATTGCGGCGGTAATCTCGGGGCCGACGCCGTCGCCCTCGATGAAGGGGATGATGGGCCGGTCCGGTACATTCAGGTGCCCATATTCGCGCATCGTGATTTTTTCGCCGGATGAAGGGATTTCGATCTTTTCGTAGCTCATGTTTTTTTCCTCAACGGTAGGTTCCATCGTCTAAAGCGGAATTAATGGCAAGTTGTTTGAATGTAAAGCGGAACGCCGGATGGATCGGAAGCCGACCGGCCGGGCTAACCCTGTTTTTTCTTGGGGTTGCGGCGGGCGTTTTTCTTAGGGGCACCGGTTTTTTGGTGAAGTTTGCTCTGTTCGCCGGGCGTTAGGCGCCAGGTGGTTTGCTCGCGGATTTTGCTGACATATTTCTTTTTGTCCGGATCGTGCTTGGATTTCACGTTGCCGGAGAAGTTTTTCACCTGTTCGCTGTGGAAGGGGTGGTCCTCGATGGCGACCATGTCTTCGTTGAGGTGGGCGAGGATGTCGCGCAGGTACCCTTTTTCGGTGGGGTCGCAGAAGCTTATGGCAATACCCGAGGCGCCGGCGCGGGCGGTGCGGCCGATGCGGTGCACGAAGGTTTCGGGCTCGTTGGGCAGGTCGAAATTGATGATGTGCGAAATGTTTTCGATGTCGATGCCGCGGGCGGCCAGGTCGGTGGCGATCAAGACGGGCGTTTCGCCGGATTTGAAGGCTTCGAGAAGTTCCTGCCGGTGGCGTTGTTCCTTTTCGCCGTGCAGCACATCCACGGGCAGATCCTGCTTTTTCATGCTTTCGGCAAGGCGATCGGCCCCGCGGCGGGTGCGGCAAAAGATCAGGATGCGTTCGTAGTCCATTTTGCGCAGCAGCCAGCTCAGCAGGACGTTCTTGTTGTTCTTCTCCACATAGTAGAGCTGTTTCTCGATGTTTTCCGCGACCGAGGATATCGGGTCGGCCGAAATATGCATGGGCTTGTGCAGAATGCCGACGGCCAGGGAAAGGGCTTCCTTCGGCATCGTGGCGGAAAAGAAGAGCGCCTGGCGGGTCTGTGGCAGCATCGGGGCGATTTTGCGGATGTCGGGGGCAAACCCCATGTCGAGCATGCGGTCGGCCTCGTCGACCACGAACACCTCGACCTGGTCGAGCCTGAGCGCCTTGCGGTCGATCAGGTCGAGCATGCGGCCCGGCGTGGCGATGAGGATGTCGACGCCGCCGCGCAGGGTCATGATCTGCTGTTCGTATTCGGTTCCCCCGTGAACCAGCAGGGTGGTCAGATCGGTGTGGGCGGCAAACTTCCGGATGGTTCCCAGCAGTTGGATCGCCAGCTCGCGGGTCGGCGAGAGGATCAGCGAGCGCACCCGGATCTCGCGCGCGGTGGTCCAGGTGTCCAGCAGGCGTTGGATCAGCGGCAGGGCGAAGGCGGCGGTCTTGCCCGTGCCCGTGCGGGCACAGCCAATGATGTCGCGCCCGGTTTGGATCGCGGGAATGGCTGCGGCCTGGATCGGGGTCGGTTTCTTGAACCCGGCTTCGTCGATGGCGCGCAGGATGGCTTCGTTTTGAATGAGCTCGGAAAATTGCATGGGGGAAACGTACAGGGGAAATCTGAAACTTGAAACTTGAAACTTGATCCCAATTGCGGACTACTACCCGTCCTATTCACACATTACGCATCAGGTGGTTTCATGAAAATTCTAGTGGCACGGATTCCGGAGGAGGGCTTTCATTACGAGGGCGACGATCCGGGCGAGATTCTGGGGCTGGAGGACGACAAGTTCATGCGCAATCCCGGCGAGGTGCGTTACGAGCTCTATGCCCAGCGGGTTTCGGATGAGCTGGTGGTGCGCGGCACGCTGGCCGTGGATCTCGAGTTGCAGTGTGCAAGATGTTCCGAATTTTTCTCGACAACGATAGGGGTTTCCGATTTTCTACGCGCTTATCCCGCCCCAGATGGCACCGATTCGGTGGATATTTCGGATGATTTTCGGGAAGAAATTCTGTTGCATGTCCCCGGTTTTCCGGTGTGTAGCGACGAATGCAAGGGGGTGTGCCCCCAGTGTGGAGCCGATTTGAATAAAGGTTCCTGCGAGTGCACAACAGATGAAGGTCCAAGTGCCTGGTCGGCCTTGGACAGTTTTAATTTATAGCATGCAAGGAGGATTGCGATGGCAGTTCCAAAGAGAAAAACTTCGAAGAGCAAGACAGCAAGCCGCAAGGCACAAAACATGAAGAAGCCGATTGCGCGCGCTTCTTCCTGCTCCCAGTGCGGGGCTCCGGCGCAGCCGCACCACGTATGCAAAAGCTGTGGCTACTACAACGGACGCCAGGTTCTTTCGGTCACTACTGAAGAGTAGACCATGCGTATCTCTATAGATGCGATGGGGGGCGACTATGCCCCTGCCGAAATTGTTGCCGGTTCCCTTCAGGCCGCGGAAAAGATCCCCGGGCTGAAGAAGCTCTTTTTGGTGGGCAACGAAACGGCTATCAAGGCGGAGCTTGCCAAGCACAAGGGGCCGATCCCCGCGTGCATTGAAATCGTTCACTGCACCGAAGTGGTGGAGATGGGCGAGTCCCCGGCGGTGGCTATCCGCCGCAAAAAGGATTCGTCGATTGCCCGCTCCGTCGAGCTGGTGAAGGATGGCAAGGCCGACGCGGTTTTTTCGGCGGGTAACACCGGGGCGGCGGTTGCTGCCGCCACGCTGAAGCTGCGCACGCTCCGGGGGGTATCCCGCCCGGCGATCGCCACGGTGATGCCGACGCCCGAAAGGCCGTTCGTGCTGCTCGATGCGGGAGCCAACCCGGACAGTACGCCGGAGATGATCCAGCAGTACGCCGTGATGGGCTCCATCTATTCCCGCGAAATCCTCGGCGTCAAGAATCCGTCCGTCGGCTTGTTGAGCATCGGCGAGGAAGAGGCCAAGGGCAACGATACGACCAAGAAAACGTTTCGTCTGCTGGGGCAGTCGCATTTGAACTTCATCGGCAATGTCGAAAGTCGCGATCTCTACGGCGGCAAGGTCAGCGTCGCGGTATGCGACGGCTTTGTCGGCAATGTGGTGCTCAAGACCAGCGAGGCCGTGGCCAGCATGATTTCCAGCTGGTTGAAGACGATGTTCAAGCAAAACATTTTTCGCATCATCGGCTATCTTTTTGCGCGCGGCGTGTTCAGGGAAATGCGCAAGCACGCGGATCCGCACAGCTATGGCGGGGCCCCGTTGCTTGGTGCCAACGGCGTCGTCATCATTGGTCACGGTTCGTCGACCGCTTTTGCCACGTTTAATGGAATCCGCGTGGCGGCCGAGGCGGTCAATCATCACGTAAACCATTTGATCGAAGACGAGCTTGCGCGTATAAACGCACAATCCTAATTTTTTCTCGGAACGCTTGCATGGAATCGAAACGGATAGTTTCAATCATTGGAACGGGGTCGTACGTGCCTGAAAAGGTCGTCACGAACCACGATCTCGAGAAACTCGTCGACACCTCCGACGAGTGGATCTACTCCCGTACCGGCATGCGCGAGCGCCGCATTGCGGCCGAGGGGCAGGCCGCATCCGATCTCGGGGCCGAGGCCGCCAAAAAGGCGCTTGCCGACGCCGGCATCGGTGCGGAAGAGGTCGATCTTCTGATTGTGGCCACACTTTCGCCCGACATGTTTTTTCCGAGTACCGCCTGTTTCGTGCAGGACAAGATCGGCGCCAAGAATGCTTTTTGCTTCGATCTGGGCGCGGCGTGTTCCGGCTTCCTCTATGCGCTGGACAACGCCAAGAACCAGATTGCCAGCGGTGCGGTTGAAACCGCCCTGGTGATCGGCACCGAAAAAATGAGCACGTTTCTGGATTGGGAAGACCGCTCCACCTGCATTCTCTTCGGCGACGGAGCCGGGGCGGCGGTGCTGCGCGCCGGCGGCGAAGGCCGCGGCATCATGGATTCCGTGATGGGGTCCGATGGCTCGCTGGCGGAACTGCTGCAGACGCCCGGCGGCGGAAGCCGCAACCCGATGAGCCACGAGATGCTCGACCGGAAAGAAAACTTCTTGTCGATGCAGGGCCGCGAGGTGTTCAAGCATGCCGTCACGCGCATGACCGAATCCGTGGTCCAAGCCCTCGAAAAAAACGGGGTTTCCGCCGATGAAATCAAATGCTTTATCCCGCATCAGGCCAATATCCGCATCATCGATGCCATTGCCAAGCGCCTGAATGTGGCCGATCGCATGTACACCAATGTCGATAAATACGCGAATACCTCCTCCGCCGCACTTGCCATTGCGCTGGATGAGGCGGTGAAGGACGGTACCATTACCAAGGGCGACCTCGTTGTCCTGACGGTCTTTGGCGGCGGCTTCACCTGGGGCGCGAATGTTTTGGAATGGGGGAAGTAATGAAGAGAGCAATCGTTTTTCCGGGGCAGGGTTCCCAAATCGTGGGCATGGGCAAGGATCTTGCGGAGGCAATTCCGGAGTGCAAGGCCCTGTTTGACCAAGCCAACGAAATTCTCGGCTACGACCTCGCAGCCATCTGTTTCGATGGGCCGCAGGACGAGCTCAACAAATCCAACCACGCCCAGCTGGGTATCTTTGTTTGCAGCGCGGCGGCCTTCAAGGCGCTGGAGCTGAAGCAACCCGATCTGCAATTCGACCTCCTCGCCGGACACAGTCTCGGGGAATGGACCGCGCTCTACGTCGCCGGCGTCGTCGGCTTCGAAGACGCCATCAAGGTGCTGAAGGCTCGCGGCGAATTCATGCAGGCGGCCTGCGTCGAAAATCCGGGCGCCATGCTCGCGGTCATGAATCTCGATGGCGAAAAGCTCGTCGAAATTGCCGCCGAAGCCGGCTGCCACGTGGCCAACTTCAATTCGTTGGCGCAAACCGTTCTTTCCGGCACGGCCGAATCGATCGACAAGGCCGAGGCCCTTTGCCAGGAAGCGGGCGCCAAGCGCGCCATCCGGCTTCCGGTTGCCGGGGCGTTCCATTCGCCGCTGATGCAGTCGGCCGCCGATCGGATGGATGCCTTCCTCGCCAATGTTGAACTCGGCGCGCCGAACAAGCCGGTTCTTTCCAATGTTACGGCCGACGCCCATGCGACCGCTTCGATCCGGGAGAACATGGTCAAGCAGATCACCTCTTCCGTTCAATGGGTGGCTTCGGTGCAGAAACTGGTGGCCGACGGCGTCGAGGAAATCGTCGAGGTTGGACCCGGCAAGGTTTTGGCCGGGCTCATAAAGCGTATTGACAAGAGTGTGGCAGTACGTAACATCGGCCAACTTTCCGATATAGAGTATAACTAGGGGATCAACATGTTTGAATTGAATGAAAAGGTTGCAATGGTAACCGGCGCCGCCCGCGGCCTGGGACAGGCCATTGCCGTTAAATTGGCTGAGGCCGGCGCCGATATCGCCCTGTGCGACCTCAAGGCCGAATGGCTCGAAGAGACTGCCGCCAAGGTCAAGGCCCTCGGCCGCAAAGTCGAATGCTACGGCGTTAACGTCGCCGACGGCGAGAGCGTGACCGAAGGCGTTAAAGCCATCACCAAGGATTTTGGAAAGATCGACGTGCTCGTCAACAATGCCGGCATCACCAAGGATGGCCTGCTGATGCGCATGAGCGAAGACGACTGGGATGCCGTGCTGAACGTCAACCTCAAGGGCGTCTTCCTTTGCACCAAGGCCGCCATGCGCGGCATGATGAAGCAACGCTCCGGCACCATCGTCAACATCGCCTCCGTCATCGGCCTGATGGGCAATGCCGGGCAGGCCAACTATGCGGCCTCCAAGGGCGGCGTGATTTCCTTCAGCAAAACCGTCGCCAAGGAATTGGCTTCCCGCAACGTCCGCTGCAACGCAGTGGCGCCGGGCTTCATCCGCACGGCGATGACCGACGCGCTGGACGAAGAGGTGCAGAACAAGATGAAGGAATTGATTCCGCTCAACCGTTTCGGCGAGCCGGAAGATGTGGCCAACGTCGTACTGTTTTTGGCAAGTGATGCCTCCGCGTATGTCACAGGGCAAGTGCTCTCGACATGCGGTGGCATGGTAATGTAGTGTTTGTTAGCGTAAACCTAGGATAAGGAGATTAGAAATGGCACTTGAAGATAAAGTAAAAGACATCATCGTTGAACAGCTCGGCGTGAACGCTGACCAGGTTACGACCGACGCTTCTTTCATCGAAGACCTCGGCGCAGACTCGCTGGACACCGTTGAGCTCGTCATGGCATTTGAAGAAGAGTTCGGCGCAGAAATTCCGGATGAAGACGCAGAGAAGCTGACGTCCGTTGGCGGCGTTATCAGCTACCTGACGGAAAAGGGTTTTGAGTAAACCCCGCTGAAGTTTTTCCGATGGCCGGAACTGCTCGACCCCGGGTGTTCCGGCCATTTCAGCATTAAACACGATCGAGGTTACGGGTCATGAATGGACGCAAAGTAGTAGTTACCGGTTTGGGAATTGTTTCGCCTGTCGCAAGCGAACTGGAGCAATTCTGGGAAGGCATCAAAAACGGCAAGTCAGGCATTGCCCATGTCCAGGGCATGGACGACATCGATCAGTACGCAGTGCAGATTGCCGGGGAAATCCGCGATCTCGATGTGGAACGGTACATCGACGCCAAGGATGCCCGCAAGATGGATCCTTTTTCCGTCTTCGGCCTGGCGGCCGCCGTGATGGCCATCGAAGATTCCGGGCTCGATCCGAGCAACATGGATTGCGAGCGCGCCGGCATAATTGCGAGTTCCGGCATTGGCGGCATGCAGATTATGCAGGAGCAATGCCTGCGGGCATACAAGGGCGGCCCCCGTCGTGTTTCGCCGCAGCTCATCCCCCAGATGATCACCAATATCCTTTCCGGATATATCTCGATCAAATACGGCTTCAAAGGCCCCAATTTCTGTGTCACCAGCGCCTGTGCGTCGGGGACCCACTCCATCGGCGAAGCGATGCGCATCATTCAATACGGCGATGCCGACGTCATGGTTGCCGGCGGATCCGAGGCCTCCGTGGCGATGCTCGGCGTGGCGGGTTTTTCCGCCCTGCGTGCCACCAGCCGCCGCAACGACGACCCCGAAGCCGCATCCCGTCCGTTCGACAAGGATCGCGACGGCTTTGTCATGTCCGAGGGCGCCGGCATTATCGTTCTTGAATCCGAAGAGCACGCGCTGGCGCGCGGTGCGAGAATCTACTGCGAAGCCGCCGGCTATGGACGGACGGGCGATGCCTACCATATCACCGCTCCGGCGGAAGAGGCCGAACAGGCCGCCCGCGGGATGAAGCTCGCCATTCAGGATGCCGGACTCCGCCCCGAGGATATCGATTACATCAACGCGCACGGCACCTCCACGCCGTTGAACGACAAAGGCGAAACGCTCGCCATCAAGAAGGCGCTCGGCGACGAGTTGGCCTACAAGGTCGCGGTCAGCTCCACCAAGTCGATGACCGGGCACATGCTCGGCGCGGCCGGCGGGGTTGAGGCGGCCATCATGGCGCTGGCCATCCGCGACAACATCGCGCCGCCGACGATCAACTACACCACGCCCGATCCGGATTGCGATCTCGACTATGTTCCGAACATCAAGCGCGAGATGGAAATCAACGTTGCGCTCAGCAACTCGCTCGGCTTCGGCGGGCACAACGCCACCCTGTGCTTCAAAAGATACTAGCCGTTTCATTCGGTGGTAATCCAAAGGCACCCGGCTTCGGCAGGGTGCCTTTTGTTTTGTGCGCCCGGCAGGGCGCATCCGCTTGAGGGTGAAAGTGGGCGTGAGCTTAACTGCGTTATCGTGAGGTGGCGTGGGAAGGAAGGTGCAACGGGATTTTTGGTGGGCGGCAGCAACAGGTCCATCGCCTACGACTTCGACAAGCTCTCATAACTGTGCGGCGCTTCGTCGAAAGCGATCGGCTCGATCTGCAGGACCACGCCACGAACGCTGTTTATGTTTCGCCCGCAGATGACACCGATTAGGCAGATGCCTTTCATGCCTACGACGCGGCGGGCGGTTTGACCAATCTCAACGGCTCCTCCGGCCCGTTCTCTTTCGTTCCGCGATTTCATTAACAGCATCCATTTCCAGCAAGGCCTCGAGTGCGCTCTTGGCCTTGCAGGGTAAGCTGTCTGGCAACAATGAATGCGCATTCTCTTGAACCTCTGGATGGTTCCGTGTTTCCATCTGCGTCCTATGAGAAACCTAGAAGACAAGATTTTGACGAAGGCCGAAATGTTGGCCGAGCGGGCGCGGTTGAAGGAGCGGGGGAGGGTCGTTTCGTTCACGAACGGCTGCTTCGATATCCTGCATCCCGGCCATGTGACCTATCTGCAGTTCGCGCGGCAACAGGGCGATGTGCTGGTGCTGGGGATGAACTCCGATGCGTCGGTTAAGCGCAACAAGGGCGATGACCGTCCGATCGTCTGCGAAGAGGATCGGGCCAAGGTAATCGCCGCGCTGGAATGCGTCGATTACGTGGTGTTGTTCGACGAAGACGAGCCGCGCGA
>NZ_JBFJYW010000056.1:0-14810 GCF_041622395.1 Pontiella sp.
AACTGCAACACCCTGCTGGTCGAAAACGCCGAGCGGTTCGGGCTCTCGGACCTCTATCAGTTGCGCGGGCGCGTCGGCCGCTCCAACCACAAGGCCTTCGCCTTCTTCATGCTCTCCCCCGGCGGCGACCTGATCGACGCCGCGCGCGACCGCATGAACGCAATCCAGCGCTACACCGGCCTTGGCTCCGGCTTTCGGTTGGCCCTGCGCGACCTCGAACTGCGCGGGGCCGGAAACATGCTCGGTGCCAAGCAGAGCGGCCATATCTCCGCCGTCGGCTTCGACCTCTACTGCCAGCTACTCAAACGCACCATCGCCATCATGCAGGGCAAACGTCCGCCGCCGCTGATGGATGTTGCCGTCAAGATCGACTTCCTCGACCTCTCGCCGAAATCGGCGAACCGCAAAGACGGCGCCTTCATCCCCTACGATTACATCGAGGACGAAACCCTGCGCCTACGCCTCTACCAGCGCATGTCGGCCCTCGCCACCAAACAGGAGATCGCCTTGATGAAGCGCGAGATCAAGGACCGCTTCGGCAAACTGCCCGCCGAGGTGCAGCGCCTCATGCTGATCGCCGAACTGCGCATCGCCGCGGCCGTCCGCGGCCTCGATTCCGTCATCGTCCGCGACCGCCAGGTGATGCTCGCCAAAGAGAAGGACTATCTCACCTTTGCCGGCCGCCACCCGCGCCTGTTCGAAGAAACGGCGACCGCGATGCTCAAGGAGCTGATCAACCTCGTTCAAACCGACCCGCGGTAGCCGCTTTTGTTTTGGCCCGGTTTGCGGGCGGGCTAGAGCTTGTAATACTGCTCCCAGCCTTTGCGGACGTCGTCTTTCAGCAGGTTGTTGGCGAGTTGGTTGTTGGTGAAGATTTTCTTGGAGCGGTCGAACTTCAGTTCCCCGCCGAGATGCTGGGCGATGCAGCCGAGATTGAGTACCTGCGAAAGCGGCCCCGCCACCGAGAACGGCGAATTGGTTTTTTCCTCGCCCAGGCAGGCTTTCATGAAATTCATGTAGTGGTCGGAGTTCTTGCCGAAATCGCGCGGCACCCGGCCGGCCGCGAGAAGTTCGCGCATCTTTTCGTAGGGAATGATCTGCAGGGTGGAACCGTGGCTGTCGCCCTGGAAGAGGTATTCCTTGCTGTAGATGAACTTGCCCGGCCCCGAGATTTCCCGCCCGGCAAACTCCGCCGGCACGGGCGCCGTGTTGTTCCGCCCGTCGTACCAGTCGATATCCATGGCGGGCATTCCGTTCCGTGCCGGGAAGGCAAAGTTGATGGTCGATGCCATCGGGAAGATAAAGTCGCTCCGCCCTTCCATCTTCTTTGCCGAAACGGTTTCGGGCAACCCGAGTTCCAGGAACTGGTGGATGGTATCGAGAATGTGCGCGCCCCAGTCGCCGAAACAGCCGGTGCCGAACTGATGCCAGCCGCGCCAGTTGCCCGGATGCAGCTTGTTGCTGTAGTCGACCGCGTGCGGGGTGGTGCCAAGCCAGAGATCCCAATCCAGGTTTTCCGGCACCGGCGCGCCGGAGTCGAATCCCTTCACTTCGCCCCACTTGTGCCAGCGGCGGGCGTTATTCATGTAGGCATCGACGTGCGTGACGTCCTTGATGATGCCCGCCTCTTTCCATGCCTTGAACTGGTAGTAATTGTTTTCGGAATGCCCCTGGTTGCCCATTTGGGTGACCACGCCGTATTTCTTTTCCGCGCGCATCATCAGCTCCACCTCCTGGAAGGTGCGCGCCATCGGCTTCTCCACATAGACATGCTTGCCCAACGACATCGCCATCATGCTGGCCGGAAAATGCGAGAAGTCGGGCGTGCAGACCAGCACGGCATCGATTTCATTCGCCATCCGGTCAAACAGAACGCGGAAATCCCGGAACCTCTTTGCCGTCGGAAACAGCTCTTCCGACTGCGCGGTGTGTTGGGTTCCCAACGCAACATCGCAAAGCGCGACGATATTCGCGAGCCCGGTTTGGTCGATCGATTTAAGAACGCCGGCGCCGCGGGCCCCGATGCCGATGGCCGCCACATTCACCCGTTTGTTCGCGCCAAGCACCCGACCGGGAATCAGCGAAAAGCCCGTCGCGGCCGCGGCGGTCATCAGTGTACTTCTTCTGGAAACCTTCATTGCTCTATCCCTTTCTCGTGGGACCACGCCTTTTCCGACGGTAGACTGCATCGTTAAACAATTGGACTTGCCAAGGCAACCGCTATTTGTAACTTTCCGTTACAAATGCAGTTTGCATCCATAAAACAAGGTGGTCCGATGAAAACAACAATCAATAAACGAACGCTGGCCTGCCTAATTGGACTCGCGGGCCTCACTCAATTCGCGGTTGGCAACACGATCTCGGAGAGCCAGCAGCGGTATATCAAGCAATATGAGAAGCAACCCAATGTTCCGAAGCCCGAGGAGATGCTGCTCAATACCGACCCGGAACCGGATTTGGCGTCCGGCTTCACGTCGCTCTACAACGGCAAGAACCTCGATGGCTGGAAGCCCAAGGGCGGTACATGTAGGTTTGAGGCGCAAGGCGACGCCATCGTCGGCACCTGCGTCCCGGGCTCGCCGAGCACCTATCTTTCCACCGACCAGACCAACTATGCCGACTTCGTATTCACCGCCGAAGTAAAATGGGAAGTCGACGGCAACAGCGGCATCATGCTGCGCGCACAAAGCAAGCCCGGCAAAACGCAAGAAACGGTTTACGGCCTGCAAGCCGAAATGGAAGGCATTGGCAAGGACCGCTGCTGGTCGGGCGGTCTCTACGGCCAAAGCGCGGGCGGGTGGTACTACCCGCTTTGGCTGGAAGCCCACCGGGAAGCGCGCGCGGCAATCGATAAAGACGGATGGAACCGCATCACCATCCAGGCGCAGGGCCATACCTACAAAACCTGGATCAACGGCATTCCCGCGGCCCATCTGGTGAACGACGAATACAAGCAGGGCTTCTTCGGCCTGCAGATCCATGCCGGGAAACAAGGCACCGTCCACTTCCGCAACCTCAAGGTGAAGGAACTATAATGAAGCTTTTCTCCATCGGGTCCGCTCTCCTGTTCGCCCTCCCCGCCCTGGCCGCCCCGACCCCGGCCCCGCCGACATGGACGGATGCCGCAACCGCCGAAAAGGAAGTCGAACACTTTTCGATGATCGGGGAATATGTTGCCAAGGCGGGCAAGACCGCCCTTCAGGCCAACCTGCTGGCCAACGGCGAGTTCCTCGTCGCCATCTACCAAGGCGGCCTGCCCGGCGACGGCTGGAACCAATCCAACATCGATTCGCGAAAAATGCCGGCCGCGCACCTGAAGCCGTTGCTGGCAGGCTACGCCAAGGTCGAACGCAAAAGCCCCACGCTGGGCATACCCGCCCCGCAGAATGCGGTCCTTAAATTCCCGGACGGCTTCACCCATGTGAAAGACGGCATCATGAGCGCCGGCGGGCAGACGACGAAGGATTTGGGGGCCTTCCATATGCACCTGGAATTCATGCTGCCGCTCAAACCGGGCGACAACCCCACCAGCCAAAAGCGGGGAAACAGCGGAATCTACATCTTCAACAACTATGAAATCCAGATCCTCGACTCCTTCGCCGTCGATTACCGCAACCCCGCAAACAATGCCCTTAAACCGGAATCCTCCAACCTGCAGTGGTGCGGCGCGATCTATAAAACCAGGCTCCCCGACGTCAACATGTCCTATCCCCCGCTGCGGTGGCAAACCTACGACATCGACTTCAAGCCGCCGGAATTCGACGGCGAAACCAAAACGAAAAACGCCCGCGTCACGGTCCGTCTCAACGGCGTATTGATCCACGACGACTTCGAACTCGAAACCGGCACCGGAAACGGCGCGAAAAAGCCGCAACTGGCCAAAGGCCCGGTTTTCTTCCAGAACCACGCCAACCCGGTCGTCTTCCGCAACGTCTGGGTCACGGAATAACCGCGCTACGCAGCGGGAAGACTACGACGGGGTATTGATCCAGCGGGCCCAGTTGCCGTTGGGGAGGTCGTTGACGCCGGGCTTTCCGGTGAGGAGCATTTCGCCGCACTCGTAGGTTCCGGCGTCGTGATATTGCCGCAGCAGGTTGCCGAGCACGATGGGCGAGAAGCCCGGGGTGTGGGAGGTCAGCAACACAAAGGCGGGATCTTCGCCCAGCACCTCGTGCACGAGATCGAGCGTGGTCATCAGTTGGTCTTCGATCTTATAGAGCTCGCCCTTCTTGCCGCGGCCGAACGACGGCGGATCGAGCAGGATGCCGTCGTATTGGTTGCCGCGCTTCACCTCGCGCCGCAGGAACTTGATGACGTCGTCGACGATCCAACGGATCGGCGCCTCCTCCAGCTGGTTCAGCTTGGCGTTTTCGCGCGCCCATTCGACCATTCCCTTGGAGGCATCGAGGTGGCAGCACTGCGCGCCGGCCTGGGCGGCGGCGAGCGTGGCGCCGCCGGAATAGGCGAACAGATTGAGGAACTTGAGCTGCCGCCCCTTACGATCCGCCTGCTCCCGGAGCGTCGAGCGGATCCACCGCCAGAGCTCGCGCGTTTCCGGAAATACGCCGATGTGCCCGAAGTCGGTGGCCGACAATTTCATCACCACCCCGGCAATCTCGACATTCCAGGCTTTCGAAACCTTGTCGCGCCCTTCCCAGTTCAGCCCATCGATGCGATCGAACCGGGCCGTCGCTGTTTCCCAAAGGCGCGGATTCTGCGGCACCCAGACGGCCTGGGCACAGGGACGCTCCAAAACAATGTCGCCGTAGCGCTCGAGCTTTTTCCCATTGCCGCTGTCGAGTAGTTCGTATTGATCGTTCATGATAAAATCTCCGTTATTGTGGCGATTGAGTCGCGACGCGTGCTCCCCATTTCGACTCCGCTTGCCCGCGTGAGGTCACACCGTTCTCGCCCGGTCCTTGAATGGGTTGCGCGCAGCTTTCGGGGGGGACTTCATGCTGGTGTGGGCGACGTTGACCAAGATGCCGATCATGCCGCCGGAAATGACCAGGCTGGAACCGCCGTAGCTGATGAACGGCAGCGCCAGCCCCTTGGTCGGCACGCACCCGGTGACCACCGCGAAATTGATCAGCGCCTGCACGGTGATCATCAGCGTGATGCCGAACGCCAACAACCGGCCAAAGTCGTCGCGGGCATTAAGGGCAATGCGCAACCCCAGAATAAACAGCGACAAATAGAGGACGACCACGATGAGCGATGCGATCAGCCCGAGCTCCTCGCCGATGATCGGGAAGATGAAGTCGGTGTGCGCCTCGGGCAGATAGCTGTATTTCTGCATGCTGTTGCCGAACCCCACCCCGGAAACCTCGCCGCCGGCAAATGCGCGCAGCGAGTTGACGAGCTGCCACGCCTTGTCCTGCTCGTATTTCTGCGGATCGAGGAAGGCCAGGATGCGGCTCATGCGCTCCTTGTTCTGCAAGATCATCACCACGACGCCCAGCAGGCCCGTCAGGCCGAGGATCAGCATCGGCGCGAGGCTGACGCCACCGAGGAACATCATGGAAACCGCAACGGTGGAAACCAGCATGGTGGTGCCGAAGTCGGGCTCGATCACCAGCAGGCACGCAAAGCAACCCAAGATCGCAAAAGGAATGAGGATGCCGCGCTTGAACTCGTCGATCCGCCGCTGGTTGCGCGCCAGCCACCAGGCAAACAGGATGATGACCGCCACCTTGGCGATCTCCGAGGGCTGGAAGGTGAAGCCGCCGAAGCCAAGCCAGCGGTAGCTCCCGTTCCGCAACAGCCCGATCCCGGGAATGCGGACGATCACCAACAGAAACAGCGAAACCGCCGAGATCGGTATGGCGAGCCGCTTATAGAAGCGGTAATCGAGGCGCGCGGCAATCACCGCCGCCGCGATCGCAACGATCAACCACATGATCTGGCGCTTCACGAAATAGGTGGCGTCGTCGCGCTCCGGCGAGCTGGCGCTGGCCAGAATCAAAACCCCCAGCGTCACGAGGATCAATACAATTGCAATAAACAAGGATATCGTTCTACGCATCGAGCTTCACCGCGAAAAAAAGAAGCACGGAGCGTACAGGCATGCTGCGTCTCCGTGCCTCGGCAAGGGTTTTGAATATCGCTATTCCGCAATCGGAATGCGCAGGCGCATGCCTTCGCGGACCTGGGATTCGTTCGAAATATTGTTCTGGCGCATGATTTCGGCCTTGCTCACGCCGTACTGGCGGGCCACGTCGTCGAGGGTTTCGCCGGGATAAAGCACCTTGTCTTCAATCACGTCGAGCGACATCGGCGAATCGGGCGTGGCCACGGTCGGCCCGGCAATGTCCAGAACCGGTCCCACTTCTTGAACCGCAGGCTCGACCTTGGTCGGGGTGGTGGTCACCGGCTTCTTAGTCGTGGTCGACGACGCAGAAGACGTGGAAGTCTTGCGGGCGGAGGAAGGCACCTTGCCATAGCTCGGGATCGCGAGGGTTTCGCCGGCCATGATCTTGTCGCCCTTGATGTTGTTGAGCGAACGCAGGTCGTTGATGCTTACGCCGGCCGCAATGGCGATTCCGGAAAGGGTGTCGCCTTTCTGGATAGTGTAGTTTCCGCCCTTCTGAACGGAACCGGTGGATTTGGTGGTCGTCTTGGAAGCGCCGCGGCCCGCGGGAACGCGCAGTTCCTGGCCGACATAGAGCACGTCCGGGTTGGAGAGTCGGTTCAGTTCAACCAGCGTGGCCGTCGTGGTGTCGAAATCGACCGCCAACTGCGAGAGCATATCGCCCTTTTTCACAATGTAGACTTCCGTGGTCGCGGTCGTGGTGGTCGGCTGGGGCTCCACGTCATAACCGGAAACCTTGAAGGGTTCCCCCCCGGTGAACAGGTCGTCGCCCGGCAACATATCGTCGATGGGGTAGTCGCCCGCCAGAAAACCGGCGGAGGCGGTTTCGGCCTTATCCTTGTGCTCGTGCCGGAAAGGCGCCTTATGCTTGGCGCCTGCCCCACGGCCACTTCCTTGCGACTTGGTGGTTTCACAACCCGTAAGGGTAAATGCGCCCAAAACGGCGACGTGCAAAACAATTGCTGATCCGATTTTCATTCTTCCAAACTCCTATATCCAAACACGCCTTATGGCCTGCTGTTCATTTCCTCGACGAAGCCCCGTTTGTAGCATGTTCCTGACCGATAAACAGCTTTTTGAAACAATCACCGCGTTCCTCGAAACTGCCGAACTGGTCAAAGCTCGCACAACCTGGCGAAAGCAACACTGTTTCCCCGGCCCGCGCTGCGCGTGTGGCGGCGCCGAAAGCCTCTTCCAGCGTACCGCATTCGACGCATGGACAAACCCCGCTCCACGCTTGGAACATTGCTCCCGATGCTTGCCCGATAACGTATATGCTCCTTACCCGTTGCGCCAGTATTTCTTTAACAAAAGTATAATCCGATTCCTTGGGAAGCCCGCCTGCGATCAAATGGATGTTTTCGCCGCAAGCGGCAAGCGCCGCCGCCATCGCCGCGAGGTTGGTGGCCTTGGAATCGTCCACATAAACCACCCCATCGATCTCCCCCAACCGCTCCAGCCGATGCGGTAGCGGCCGGAAGCTTCTGGCCGCCGATTCGGCGAACGCGAGATCGATGCCGCAGGCCACGGCCACCGCCGCCACCGCCGCGCCGGTACAGGCCCCGAGGATCGGCGATTCGAACAGGGTTGCAGAAAGATCAAGCGTCGCCCCGCCGATGCCCGAAACGTGCCCGTTGCTGAAGCAATAGTCGGCGGACGGCGAATCGCCAAAGGTGATCCAGTCGCGCGTGCCCGGCACAAGGTCCCGGATGCTATCGAGCAAATCGACGGGCACCACGCAGGCCCCGGAAGCAACGGCCCCGAAAATGCGGGCCTTGGCGCCCCGATAGCAGGCCATGGTTCCATGGCGGTCCAGATGGTTCGGCAGCAGGTTCAGCAACACCGCGACGTCGGCGGAAAAATCCCGGACCGTTTCGAGCTGGAACGAACTGACCTCCAGCACCAACCACTCCAGATCGGGTTGGTCCAAGACCGTTTCGCAAGCGGGAATGCCGTAGTTGCCGCCGATCGCGGCCTTTTTTCCGGCGGCCTGCAGCAACTCGCAGATCCACTTGACGGCCGTGCTCTTCCCATTCGATCCGGTCACGGCGACGGTTTTGCCCCGGTGGCGCGACCACCCCAGCTCCAACTCGGAGATGAGCGGCACACCGGAATCGCGCACCGCACAGACCCAAGGACTCGACACCGAAAAACCGGGGCTGACAACACAGACATCGAACGTGTTTTCCGCAAGAAGCTGCGCGACCTCCGGGGCGCCCGCCAACTCGCGCGCCAGCACCCGCGTCTGGCATCCCTCCGCCTGCAGCAACCGCTCCGCCGCACGCCCCGAACGACCATATCCCAAAATCAACGCCGACCCGTATTCTTCCATACCCACCCTTCCGTTTTCTCTCCTCGGCGGCAAAGATAGGCAAGCCCGAAACCCGAACACAATAACAAAGGGGGACGATCCGTTGAATGCCCTCGACTCCAACCAATAATCTATTGCTTTTCCCAAAGATGGAATGGCAGGATGTCTTCAAATGCTGACAACCAACACCAAAATCAACGACCTTCTCGAAGCAACCGGCCTTTTCAACGCGCAGCAGCTGGAAATCCTCCTGCGGGAAGCGCGCGAAAACAGCACCCCGGTCTGCGCCGCCCTGCTGGCAAAAAGCGACGTCAAAGAGGAGCCTTTCCTGGAAAAACTCGCGAAAACCATGGGGCTTGCTTTCCTGCGGCTCAAAGAGTTCGAGATTCCCGGGAACGTCCTCGGCAAACTGCCCACCAAGGCGATTTTCCAATACAACGTGATTCCGCTCACCCTCGAGGGCAACGTGCTGCAGGTGGCCACGAGCAACCCCTTCATCCCCGGACTGGTGGATGCGTTGCGGCTGGCGTCCGAATGCCGTATCCGCCTCGTACTCAGCCCAACCGAGGATATTTCGACGGCGGCGAAAAAATTCTACGGCGTCGGCGCCGAAACCCTCGACCGCATGATGCAGGACGGCGCGATCGACCTCGAAGACGACGACGCCCTGATGAAGCAGGACCTGAGCAACCTCGACCAGGAAGCCTCGGTCGTGAAGTTCGTGAACCAGATCATCTGGGAGGCCTACAACGACCGCGCGACCGACATCCACATCGAGCCGATGGAGCTGGATCTGCGCATCCGCTATCGCGTCGACGGCGTTTTGCACGAAACCCCGATGCCGCCCCAGCTCAAACGCTTCCAGTCCTCCGTGATTTCGCGCATCAAGGTGATGGCCAACATGGACATTGCCGAAAAACGGTTGCCGCAGGATGGCCGCATCAGCGTCCGCATCCGCGGCGCCGAGATCGATGTCCGCGTCTCGACCATGCCGACGGTCTACGGCGAATCCGTCAGCCTTCGCCTGCTAATGCGCGGCGGCGGCCTGATTACGATGCAAGACCTTGGCCTGAACGACCACGATGCCTCGATCCTCAAAAAGATGATCACCCGCCCGCACGGCATCCTGCTGGTGACGGGACCGACGGGTTCGGGCAAATCGACTTCGCTCTATGCCTGGTTGCACACGATCAACTCGGTGGACAAGCGAATCATGTCCGCCGAAGACCCCATCGAATACGAAATGGCCGGAGTCAACCAGGTGCAAATGCGCCCGGAAATCGGACTCACCTTCGCCAACACGCTGCGCACCTTCCTCCGCCAGGACCCCGACGTGATCATGGTCGGGGAAATCCGCGACAAGGAGACGGCCGAAATCTCCATCCGCGCCGCACTGACGGGCCACTTGGTTTTCAGCACCATTCACACGAACGACTCCGCCAGTACCATCACCCGTCTGCTGGACATGGGCATCGAGCCCTTCCTGGTGGCGTCGTCGGTCGAAGGCATCGTGGCCCAGCGCTTAGTACGCGGTCTATGCAAGGCCTGCCGCCAACCCGTGAAGCTCGACCTGGACTTCCTCCGCGAGCATAGCTTCCCGATCGATCGACTGGAAACGGAAGGACCGATCTACGAAGCGGTCGGGTGCGACGAATGCCGCGGCAACGGATACCGCGGCCGAACGGGGATCTTTGAAATTCTCCCCGTCACCGACGAGGTTCGTCCGCTCGTCATTGCCCATGCCTCGGCCAACGAGATCAAACAAGCCGCGCTGGGTCAGGGCATGAAAACCCTGCGCGAAGATGGCTGGGACAAGGTGCTGGCCGGCGTAACCACCATCGACGAAATCCTGCGCGTCACCGAAGACGACGAACTCGAAGAGTGAGGCGGGCGGCCCATCTCGCCAGCCCTAGCCTTGCGCGGATTGATGGCTAATCGGCGCCGGGGGGCAGAACCCCTTCCGCCACGAGCTGATCGTCCATATCCTTCGTCAACGGAATCGGCAGCGGCGGCATTCCGGCGCGAATGACTTCCATCTGGTATTGGCGCAGGTTTTCCTGGACTTCCGCCCGTTTTGCCAGCTCCTCCTCCGTCAACTCGGGTTGCGCCGGCTTGGTCGGTTGCTCGGGACGCTGGAACCCTTGGTTGAAGCGGCGGGTCGTCGAAGACGGGGCCGGGCGCGCGGGTTTGGCTGCGGCGGGCGCCTTGGCCAACTCAAACGTCACGGGTTTGCCATTATTGATGAGCGTTGCGCTATTGTTGGCAATATCGATTTTCGAGAGCTTCATGCCCTTGAAGCTTTCGCCCTCCATCAGCAACACGCTGGAGGGATCGCCCTTCTGGGGCTTGAGGTTCTGGAACCCGGCGCGGAACTCCCCGCCATCGGTTTCCATCAGGAAGCAAAGACGGATCTCTTTTTCGAGCGCCTTGGCGGCGGCGGCCGCGGCGGCATCTTCCTTGGCCTGGTTCACGTCCTCCTGCGCCAGCGTTGGATCTTCGCCGAACGGAGAACGCTCCAGAATAACCTGGTAGCGCTCGCGCTTGTATTCGACGGCCCCAGCCCCGGCCGCGCAAGCCATTGCCAAAATCAAATAAACACCGGTTCTTTTTCCACCCATCAGGAATTCCTTTAATTACTGGGGAAACAATGCGTTCTCGTCTCCACGACGTCAAGCGCAAGGCGGTCGCCAATCCGAGGAAAAGAACGATCCCGCCCCGGAGATATTGCTCCTCGCGAGGGATTCGGCATAGGATAGGCCGATGAAGAGCAAAACCGTGATCATCACCGGCGCAAACTCCGGCATCGGCAAAGCCGCCGCCCGGCGGATTGCCGCGCAGGGCCACCGCGTGGTGCTGGCCTGCCGCAATCCGGAACGGGCACTCGCCGCCGCGCACGAAATCGAGGGCGATTGCATCGTCGCCCGGATCGACCTCTCCAGCCGCCGCAGCATCCAAGACTTTACCGACTGGGCCCACCGCGAACTCGACGGCATCGACGTGCTCATCAACCACGCCGCCGACTTCGACCTCTACAGCGGACGGCGCGAAATGACGCCGGATGGCTTCGAGCGGATCTGGTTTACCAACCACCTCGGCCCCGTGCTGCTCACCGACCGCCTGCTGGACATGCTTGTTGCCGCACGGCAGGGGCGCGTGCTGAACGTTTCGTCGGCGGGACTTTTCATGCACCCGTTTTTGACGGTGAACTTGAAGGACCCCATGTTCAACCACCGCCCGTTCTCCGCAGCCAAGGCCTACTACCAATCGAAGCTCGCCCAGGCCATGCACGCGCAGTGGCTGGCGCAACAGCTGTCGGGAACCATGACGACCGCCAACTGCATCTGCGCCGGCAACGTCCGCATCGATCTCGACCGCTTCCCCGAGCTGCCGCAATGGAAGAAAAACCTCTACGCCATCAAGGCGCTCTTCGCCATCGCCCCGGAACAACTGGCCGAAACCTATGCCCGGGCGGCATTGGACCTGGAGGTGCGGAACCTGACCGGCAAACAGCTGGGATACCCCTTCAAAGAGAAGCCGTTTTCCGCCTATGAAAAAGATCCGCTCTGCATCGAGCAGGTGATGAACCTCACCTACCGGCAGCTCGGCATCCTGCCATCGATCTCCTTCGAACCCGCCGAAAGCCTACGCTAGCGCCGCCGGCGGCCGAGCGGAACGGAGAGCGTTCCGTTGAAAAATTCGATGATGTGCCCGCGTTCGATGAGCCAGCCCAACGGCTGCAACGCCGCCTTCGCCTCGTCCGACTGGGGATCGAGCGAAGGATGCAGGACTTCGAGCAGTTCCTGCCGGGTCGAGCCCGGATGCTCTTTAAGGAACATCAGCACCTCGGCAATGTTGGGAACGGTGTCCTCGGGCTTGACCGGATACGGCTTGATATGGGTCACGAAGTTGATTTTTCCCGCTTTGAACAGGTAGAGGTGCATGTGACGGAAGGCCGCACGCAACGCAAACGACATCGATAACGGGAAGCGGCTCTCCTTGCTCCAGATCGTGCGGATGGCCTGCGTCATGCTGCGGTCTTCGAGCCCCTGCGCCACCTTGGACGGGACAATGGCCCGGTGTACGGATTCGTAGAGCGACGGCACCTTCTTGGCAAATTCGATCTCCGCCTTGCGCAAGTCCACCGGCTCGGCTTCGGGTTCGGATTTGAGCCTGTAGACCGTTTTTTTCCGGCTCTCCTCCTTCCACTGCTCGACCAACTCGTCATCCTTCACGATTTCGATGCTGCGCTTGTATTCTTCGAGCGGCAGATGGGCGAAGCGCGACTGGTGGAGTTCCGTGAGCTTTTCGGTATAGCTATGGTGGTTGGGCGGCCCGAGCAGGATGCCCGTCTTGCGGCAGCGCGCCACGCCGGGAAAACTTCCTGCGGGCGCATCGGTCTCGACCTCTTCTTTGTCGTAGAAATCGCCCAGATGCTTCGTCGTGATATGCTGGATGATCAGCTCCTCGGTGGAGGCCACCGCCTTGCAGCGCTTGCACTGGAACATCACAAAATCGGGCGTCTCCTTGTTGCCCTCGATCTTGACCAAGTAGCCTTCGGGATCGTGGATCAGGATATTGGCCAGGTCCATCAACGGGTAGGCGCGGCGCGAATGGTGGATCTGCCGCACCAGCGAGGCAAGGCGCTTCTGCTCCGGCAGGAAGGATACGGAAACGGGCAACTCCCTGATCGGCTCGGACGGCTCGCGGCGGCGCTCGGGGCGCTCATCGCGGTCGGTTCGGGGACGGCGCGGCCGATCGTCGCGACCGCCGGGGCGACGGTCGTCGCGGCGGCCCGGACGGCGGTCGTCGCGGGACGGTCGTTCGGTGTACTCCGTCTTCGAATAGTGGTTTTCGCCCGGGGGCTTGCGCGCCCACTGGGGCACGAAATTGAGATCGAGGATCACATCGCGCGGATCCTTGCGCTCGCCCTGTGCGTGTGTTTTATCTTCCATGGCACCAACCGTACGTTTAGTTTATTGGAAAAACAGTTTAGGGAAATCCGCCGCAATGGAAAGCACTAACTTGCACGGCGAGTCGTTCCCGGCGATCCGCTTCCGGAGGCCCCGCCCCGCCATGAAAACAACCGATCCGTTGAATCCCGCGCCAACCACCTTCCTGCATGTCGACATGGATGCCTTCTTCGCGTCGGTTGAACAGCGCGACCATCCGGAGTTGCGCGGCAAGCCCGTGGTGGTCGGCGCCCCGCCCGACCAGCGCGGCGTGGTGGCCGCCGCCTCCTACGAAGCCCGCAAGTACGGCATCCACTCGGCCATGCCCTCGCGCACCGCCCTGCAAAAGTGCCCGCAGGCCATCTTCGTTTCCCACAACATGGCCAATTACAAGGAAGTCTCCCGCCAAATCATGCGCATTTTCGAGTCCTACACCCCCCTCGTCCAGCCGCTCTCGATCGATGAAGCCTTCCTGGATGTCACCGGGGCGCGACGGCTGTTCGGCGACGGCCCGACCATCGCCGCAAAAATCCGGAGCGACATCCGGGAGCAAACGCAACTGACCGCCTCGGTGGGCGTGGCCCCCAACATGTTCCTGGCCAAGATCGCATCCGACATGGACAAGCCCGACGGCCTAACCGTCGTTCCCTTCGAACCGGCGGCCATCGAAGCCTTTCTCGCCCCCCTGCCCATCGGGCGCATGTGGGGCGTCGGGCAGGTTACGCAGAAAAAACTGCTGTCGCTCGGCCTCGACACCATCGGCAAGCTGCAGCAATGCGACTTCAACCGACTCAAAAGCGCCATCGGCGCCCGCGCGGCCACCGGATTCCTGCGCCTTGCCCACGGGATCGACGAACGTGGCATTGGCGCCGAGGTAGACGAGAAGAGCATTTCAAACGAGGTCACCTTCCCGGAGGATGTCGTCGACCGCGAAACGATCGAGGCCACCTACAAGCGTCTGGTCGACAAGGTCGGCGCCCGCCTGCGCAAGGCGGGGTTCTTCGCCCGCACCGCCCATCTGAAGATCCGCTGGAGCGACTTTTCCACCATCACGCGCCAAACCCGCTTCCCCATTCCGTGCGACGACGACATGACCCTGCGCGAAGCCGGAATGGACCTGCTCAACGAAAACCTGCGCCACCGCCCGGTCCGGCTCATCGGCTTCGGCGTCAGCGGCCTCGTCGAAACCGCCGAACCGCAAACGCTCCAGCTCAACCTGTTCGAAAATCTCGACCCCGGCCACCGCGAAAAACGCAACCGCCTCAGCAACACGGCCGATTCCGTCCGCGAAAAATATGGCGAAAACAGCCTGAAGCGCGCATCGGACCTATGACCGAAATAATTTATTTCGTTCCTTGTCCACAACCCGCCCCCCTCTTCGTTTGTTGCATGAGAGAATTTTACAGGTTTCTTCTTCCTAAAGCGGCGCAAGGTCAAACCCCTCGACCTTGCGCCGCTT
>NZ_JBFJYW010000057.1:0-14676 GCF_041622395.1 Pontiella sp.
ACCTTCGGCGCCTATGGGGGCACGATGGTCCAAACGCCCGCCTTTGATCGGCTGGCCGAGGGCGGCGTCCTGTTCCGCAACGCCTACAACTGCAACCCGAAATGCTCGCCGGCGCGGGCCTGCCTGGTGACGGGCCGCTACAGCTGGCAACTGGAAGAGGCCTGCAACCATTGGCCCCGTTTCCCGGAAAAATTCTCCTTCTACCCCCATCTGCTCAAAGACGCCGGATTCCACGTGGGCTTCACCGGAAAGGGCTGGGCGCCGGGGGTCTGCGCAGGCGAGAACCCGGCCGGAAAGGCCTATAACGACATCAAGCTGAAGCCACCCTACTCCGGGATCAGGAATATCGATTACGCGGCCAACTTCGCCGCCTTCCTCAACCAAAACCCGGACGGCCGCCCGTTCTGCTTTTGGCTGGGAACCTCCGAACCGCACCGGGCCTATGAAAAGGGTTCCTGGAAAAAGGCGGGCCTCCGGTTGGCCGATGCCGTGGTGCCGCCCTTCTTTCCGGACAACGAAACGATTCGCGGCGACCTCCTCGACTATGCCGTCGAGGTCACGTGGTTCGACCGCCACGTCGGCCGGGCGATCGGGGAACTGGAGCAGCGCGGTTTGCTCGAAAACACGCTGATCATCGTCACGTCCGATCACGGCATGCCGTTCCCGCGCATCAAGGGGCAGCTTTATGAAGAGGGGTTCCATGTGCCGATGGTCGCCTATTGGCACGGCGTCATCCAACCGGGCCGCGTGGTCGAGGACTTCGTCAGCTTCCCGGACGTGGCGCCGACGTTCATGCAGGCGGTTGGTCTGGAGCCGCACCAACAGATGACGGGCAAGAGCTTCCTGGATCTGCTGCGGTCCCCCCAGTCGGGCTGGATCGATCCGGCGCGCGACCACGTCCTGCTCGGCAAGGAGCGGCACGATATCGGGCGGGAGAACGCCGAGGGAAAGGACCTGGCCTATCCCGTCCGCGCCATCCGCACCAAGGATTTCCTGTATGCCCACAACATGAAACCGGACCGCTGGCCGGCCGGCAATCCCGAGCTGGGGCTGAAGAATTGCGACAACTCGCCCACGAAGAGCTATCTCACCGCGCTGAAACCGGGCGACCCGGAATACCGCTTCTATGCATGGAGCTTTGGCCTGCGCCCCGAAGAGGAGCTTTACCAGATCCGGAAGGACCCGCACTGCATGGTCAACCTGGCGGACAACCCCGAATACCACGAGATCATGGCCCGGCTGAAGGCGCAGATGGAGGCCGAACTGGTAGATCAGAACGATCCGCGCATGCTCGGCCAGGGCGATCTCTTCGACCACTACCCCTACCTCGGGAAAGGCGGCAACAAACGGAAGTGAACCAAGCCGAAGGCCTCTTAAATTGAACGGCCTTCTTTTAAATCGCAGGGGAATCGTCTATAGCTATCCGGGTTGACTCATGCTGCGGAAAGCAGGCTCCGGCAAACACGGTAGAACGCAAGGAATGGATACATGATAAAATACGCGAGCCCCCTGTTGGTTTCGATGGTGTTGACGGCGGCGGGATTCGCCGACGACACCTCCTTCAATTTTGGTTGGCGCTTTGCCAAAGGCGATCAAGCGGCGGCAATTGCGCCGGACTTCGACGACGCGGCCTGGGAGCAGGTCGACCTGCCGCACGACTGGGCCATCTCCGGGCCGTTCGGCGCGCTGACGGAACCGGGCGCGACCGGCAAGCTCCCCTGGATCGGCGAAGGCTACTACCGCAAGCACTTCGACCTCCCCGCCGAGGCGGAAGGAAAACGCCTTCAGTTTGTTTTCGACGGGGTGATGGCGAACCCCACGGTCTATCTCAACGGCCAGGAAGTCGGCTCGTGGACCTATGGCTACAACTCGTTCTGGATCGATGCCACCGCGGCCGCGAATTTCGGCGGCGGCAATGTCCTGACGGTGCACGCCGATACCCGGCAGCACACCTCGCGTTGGTATCCGGGCGCGGGCATCTACCGCAAGGTCGCCATCCGGCTGGTCGACCCGCTCCATATTCCGGTCTGGGGCGTCTGCGTCACCACCCCCGAAGTGACCGACCGGCAGGCGACGGTCCGCGCCGAAGTCGAACTGACCAACTCCGCCACGCGGGCGCAGACGGTCGAGATCGAAACCACCCTGCTCGATCCCGCCGGCAAAAAAGTTGCCCAACGCCGCAACGCCATCACCGTCCCGCCCGGGACGCTTCAGGTTGCCGGTTTCGAGTTTAACGTCCCCGCTCCGCTGCGCTGGGATGTGGATTCGCCGAACCTCTATCAGGTGGCGACGCGCCTGCTGGCGGACGGGCAGGAGCGCCAGCGGGTGGCCACGCCGCTCGGCCTGCGCACCTTCGCGTGGACGGCCGACGACGGCTTCCACCTCAACGGCCGCCGCGTGCAGCTCCACGGCGTCAACCTGCATCACGGCCACGGCCCGCTGGGCGCCGCCTTTTTCCCGCGGGCGATGGAGCGCCAGTTGCAGATCATGAAGCAGATGGGCGTCAATGCCATCCGCACGTCGCACAATGCCCCCGCGCCGGAATTGCTGGAGCTGTGCGACCGCATGGGCTTCGTGGTCTGGGACGAGCTGTTCGATAAGTACGACAAGTTTGCCGGGATTCCGTGCAGCATCGATGAATATGTCGACCGCTATGCGGAGCGCGAGGTCGTGAACTTCGTTCGCCGCGACCGGAACCACCCCAGCATCTTCACCTGGTCGATCGGCAACGAGATCGCGGGGCTGGAAAAGGAGCATGTCGACCAGATGGTCGCCTATTTCAAGCGGCAGGACACGACGCGCGCGATTACGCTGGGCAGCCACATTCCGGCCCAGGCGTCGAAGCGGATCATCGACGCGCTGGATACCAGCGGCTGGAACTATGCGCAAAAATATATGACCGCCCGCCAGACCTATCCCACGATGCCGCTGATCTACAGCGAGTCGGCCTCGGCCTTCGGAACGCGCGGCGCGTATAAGCTGAACTCGCCAAGAACGAAAACGGACTGGGGCAACGACGGCGAGCTGAATGCGCATGTGCTGACGGCGGCCGCCTGGGCGGACATTCCCGAAGTCGAGTTCGAGCGGATGCGGCGCCATCCCTTCATGGCGGGCGAATTCGTCTGGACCGGATTCGATTATCTCGGCGAACCGACGCCCTACCAGGGCGGCAACGGCAAGTCGGCGCAACCCAGCGGCGCATTGGCCCGCAGCAGCTATTTCGGCATCGTGGACCTGGCCGGACTGCCCAAGGATTCCTACCACCTCTACCGCAGCCACTGGCGGCCGGAGGAGCCCACCGTCCACCTCGCCCCCCACTGGAACTGGGAGGGCCACGAGGGCGAAGCCGTGCCCGTCTACGTCTATACGAACGGCGACGAAGCCGAGCTCTTCCTGAACGGCCGCAGCCTCGGCCGCAAGAGCAAGGTCGACCCCGCCAAGCAAAAGCTGGCCAACCTCGCCTATGGCAAGGTGGCATCCGCCAGCAGCGAAGAGCTGATCCAGGATGCCGGCGGAAACGTGCAGGCGGAAAACCTGGCGGGCAAAGCCATCGACGGCAACAGCGCAACCCGCTGGTGCGCCAAGGACGGGAGCTACCCGCAGCATTGGCAGGTTGACCTCGACGAATCCCGCACCATCGCCTTCGTCTCGATCCAATGGGAAAAGCCCGACCCCAAGCGCGCGTTTGAACTGCAGACCTCCACGGATGGCAAAAAATGGAAGCCGGTTAAGACCAAAGCCTTGACCCAGCGCGACCGGAGCGAACTGCGCTTCCCGCCGCTGTCGGCGCGCGGGGTGCGGATCGTGGTCAACAACGGCCAAAAGTGGGCCAGCATCCGCGAAGTCGAGGTGCTGGAAAATCCGCCTGCAAATGGCGCGGGCAGCGAAAATCCCTATTTCAACGTGGTCGATACCTACCGCATCCGCTGGATGGAGGTGCCCTATGCCTCCGGCGAGCTCAAGGCCGTGGCCTACAAAAACGGAAAGCCCCTCGGCGAAGCCGTCGTCCGCACCGCCGGCCAGGGCGCGCAGCTCAGGCTGACCGCCGACCGCACGCAACTCCGGGCCGACGGCATGGACCTGTGCTACGTGACGATCGACCTGCTCGACCAGGACGGCAACCTCTGCCCGCGCGCAATGGACGATTTGACCTTCTCCGTGACCGGGGCCGCAAAATTGCAGGGCGTCGCCAACGGAAATCCGCTGGGACACGATGTGTTCACCGATGCCACGCATCCGCTCTTCTACGGCAAAGCCGTCGCCGTGCTGCGCAGCCTTCCCGGACAGTCGGGCGCCGCGACGCTGAAGGTGAAGACCGCCGCGGGGATCGAATCCAGCGCAACGGTGGAATTCAATCGGGAATGAGAACAATCGATAAGGAAATGACTAACATAAGGAGAAATGCCAAATGACGAATAAGCAAGTAGTAGGTTTGGGGCTGGCGGGTGCCGCATCGCTCATGCTCGCGGGGTGCACCTGCGTTTCGGGCGGGTTTTCGGACGACGTCGCGTTCATGAAAGAGCACACGCCGATCATCCTGTTGAAAGACGGCGATGCCGCCGTCGCGGTCGCTCCCGACTACCAGGGGCGCGTCATGACGAGCACGTTCGACCGCAAGGCGGGACCGAGCTTTGGCTGGATCAACCGGCCCGTCATTGAAAAAGGACTGCTTTCCGACGAGGAGAAAAAGGGCAAGCTCGAAGAGCACATCTATGTCTTCGGCGGGGAAGAACGCTTCTGGCTCGGCCCGGAAGGCGGACAGTTCGCGCTCTACTTCAAGCCGGGCGACAAATTCGAGTTTTCCGATTGGCGCACGCCTGCGGTCATCGATACCGAACCCTTCGAAGTGGTCTCCACGTCCAAGGACCGGGCGGTATTCCGCCGCGACTGCGAGCTGACCAACTTCAGCGGCACCGTCTTTAAAATGGGCATCGAACGGACCGTCCGCCTGCTGGACGAAGCCGCCACCGCAGAAACCATCGGCATCGACCTGCCCGAAGGCATTCGCATGGTCGCTTTCGAAACCGACAACCGCCTGACCAACACCGGCGAAAAACCGTGGGTCCCCGAAACCGGACTGCCTTCCATCTGGATGCTGGGCATGCTGAACCCGGCCCCGAAAACCACCATCGTCATTCCGTTCAAGGCCGGCCCCGAAGCCGAACTCGGCCCGAAGGTCAACGACGCCTACTTCGGCAAGGTTCCGCCCGAATACCTGAAGGTCGAAGAAGACATCCTCTTCTTCAAGGGCGACGGCACCCGCCGCGGCAAGATCGGCATTGGCCCCAAACGCACCAAGGGCGTCGCCGGCAGCTACGATGCCGACAGCCAGGTGCTGACGGTCGTCACCTACAACATGCAGGACGCGCCCTACGGATACGTCAACTCCATGTGGGAACATCAGAAAGAGCCCTATTCCGGCGACGTGATCAACTCCTACAACGACGGCTCGCCCGAACCGGGCGCCGCCCCGCTGGGCCCGTTCTATGAAATCGAAACCTCCTCGCCTGCCGCCGCCCTCAAGCCCGGCGAAACGATGAAGCACGTCCAGCGCACCATGCACTTCCAAGGCTCCGAAGCCGATCTCGACGGCATTGCCCTGAAGGTCTTTGGCGTCGATCTCGAAACGATCAAATCCAAATTCTAGCCGCGCTCGTTGCCGGAGCCGCCCGGGCTCCGGCTTCCCGCAATTCCATAGCCCCAGACAAACACCGCCGTGTTTTCTGGGGCTATTTTTTTGTGCCGTTTTAAAAACCCGCGGGAGCAGGCCGGCGGCCTGCAGAAGTGGCCTCGGTTTCCATACCGGGGGTCCGGTTGGCGGAAAACACCGGATCGGAGTCCGGCGCTACGGGGCTTTGGGTTCCAACCGCAGTAGGCATCGGGCAAGGCGCCCGCTATTTTTTTGGGGGATCGGTTTTGCGGAACTTGATCGAGGCGGAGTTGATGCAGTAGCGCAGGCCGGTCGGCGGCGGGCCGTCGGGGAAGACATGCCCGAGGTGGGCGTCGCATTTCGTGCAAACGACCTCGGTACGGACCATGCCGTGCGACGTATCGCGGTGCTCGGTGATGACCTGGTCGTTGACGGGCTTGAAATAGCTCGGCCAGCCGCAGCCGGCATCGAACTTGGTATCGGAGAGGAACAGGTCGGTGCCGCAACACACGCAGGAATAGATGCCCCACTCCGCGTGATCCCAGTATGCTCCGGAGAACGCGCGTTCGGTGCCCTTCTTGCGGGTTACCCGGTACTGTTCGTCGGAGAGTTGCTTTTTCCACTCCGCTTCGGTTTTAACGACTTTGTTGGTATCCACGGTTCCAACCTCCTTTGCACAGGCCGACAAAACAACTGCAGCCATCATTACTGAAACAAACGGTATTTTCATGGTAAACCTCCGCTCTTGAGACGCCATAGCTTCGCTTTCGTTCAATCCCGAGTCAACCCTTGGAACTTTTCATTGAATCCGCGCGGGGGTGCGATTAGTTTCCAGCCATCGAAACGGAGAACGGTTGTGGACGACGACTGGATTGAAATCAAGAAAGACCCGGCCCACGTGAAGCGCGAGCGGGCCAAGGCGAAGGAGCTGCGCAAGAGCGACTGGTGGAAGCAGCAGCTCGCCAAGGGCATTTGCCACTATTGCGGCGGGCACTTCGAGGCGGAAGAACTGACGATGGACCACGTTCTGCCGGTGGTGCGCGGCGGCAAGAGCACCAAGAGCAACTGCGTCGTCTGCTGCAAGACGTGCAACAACGACAAGAAATACCTCACGCCGGCCGAGCTGATCATGCGGGAGCTGGAGAACCAAAACCCCGAGGCATGAGCGGCTGCGGAAAGCGGAACGGCTATTTGGCGAGGTAGTCCAGGCGCTGTTTCGCCAAGTTGCCTTTCCCCTTCGCCCACGAAGCCGATGAGAACGCCGAGGGGTCGAAGTCGTATCCCGGGGCGGAGTCTTCCAGCAGCGTGGCCGAGTTGAGGATCAGGTTGGCTTCCACCGGATCATCGACCTGCTTCAGGACCTCGTAGATGACCGGACGCGGATCGGCCTGCCCGGTCAGGCCGAGGAATTCGGCGGCGCGCACGCGCACCAGCCGGTCGGCGTCGGACGCGGCCATGGTCTTGGCCTTTTCATAGAACGGCGCGGCCTGCTCGCCGAACGAAGAGCAGACGATCACGCCCCAGTAGCGCTCGACCGGGTCGGCTGACGCGAGTGCGCGGGCAATGCCCTGCTTCACTTCCGGGAACTGCCGAAGGCTAAGGTCGGCGATCTCCACCAGCGCGCCGATCCGCGCCTGGTTTTTCCGGCCATACGCCGTCGGGTTTTGGAGTCCTTCCTTCAGGAAGACGGGTTCGGGAATAAAGCTGAGGTCGGGCATCGATTTGACGCGTTGCCGCAGCAGCGCGCGCAGCTGCAGAAGCCGGTCGGCGTAGGCCGGGTCGCCCGCGAGGTTGTTCACCTCGTCGGGATCGCTCTTGAGATTGTAGAGCGTTTCGGGCGGGCGGCGCTCGAAGAATTGGCGCTGCACTTCGTTGAGTGCGCCGTCCCGGTACAGGTCGCGCCACTCCCGGTAGGCGATCATTTTGTAGCGGTAGTCGTTGTGAAGGCCATCGTAGTTGAAGGGCTGGTAGCTGCGCATGTAGATGAAGTCGCCCTGGCGGACCGTGCGGACGAGATCGTATTTTTCGTCGAAGCGGTCGGCATAGCCGAAGGCGGTGTCGCGGGCGTTGAGTTCGGCGAGTTCAACGCCGTTGCCCAGAAAGGGCTCGCCATCGATCCCTTTCGGAATCTCCGCGCCCGCGAGATTGAGCACGGTGGCGGAGAGGTCGACAAACTCGACGAAGCCATCGATGCGGCTGCCGGGCCGGGCCGGCGCCAAATGGGTCCAGTTTTTGGGTACGTAGACGACCATCGGCACCTGTTGGCCGTTGTTGTAGGCATAGCCCTTGCCGCGCGGCAGCACGCCGCCGTGGTCGCCGTAGTAGAAGATGAAGGTGTCGTCCATCAGCCCCTCTTTTTCAAGCCCCTGGATAAACTTGCCGAGCTCGGCATCGAGCTTCATGTGGTTGTCGAGGTAGCGCGCGTAGGTATAGCGGAAGGTTTCGGTGTCGGGGTGATAGGAATAGAGTTCAACGCCGTTTGCATCGGTGGCCACGGGTTGCGCCATGTCCTTGAAATGCAGGCTGCTCTCGTGGGTGGTCGTATAGTTCTGCACGTGGAAGAACGGCTGGCCGGGCTGGCGCTTGCGGTAGCTGGCTTTTTTCGACGACTCGTCCCAGACGCCCGCCTTTTCGGAAGGCGCGAAGTTGTAGTCCTCCTTATGGCAGTTGGAGGTGTAGTAGCCCGCCGCACGCAGGTAGTACGGGAACATTTTAATTCCCTCCGGCATGGGCACCGGCTCCTGCTTGCGGTGGTATTCCGCGCCGGTGCGCGGGGCATAGCAGCCCGAAATGATCGTGCTGCGCGCCACCGAGCAAACCACGCCGCAGGAAAACGCATGGTTGAACACCAGCCCGTGCGCCGCGAGCTTTTCGATGGTCGGCATCGACGCGCCGTTTTCATCGTACAGCTTCAGCCAGCCGGCCGAGTTGTCTTCGCTCACCAGCCAGACGATATTGGGCCGGTCCGGTTGGGCCTGTGCGGCAACGGCGCACAGAAGCATTGCAATGCCAATTCGTTTCAACATGGTTTCTCCTTGTTCAATTCACCTTCACGCCGCTTCCGATACTCCGCGCGCGACCACGGCTAGTCGCGAATGCGCCCGTTGTTCTTGATCTCGGCCAAGCGGGCGGCCATCTCTTCGGCAACCTCGGGATAGAGGCTCAGCACATTGCGCGTTTCGCCGATATCCTCATCCAGCTTGAAGAGCTCGCGCTGGCCGGCCTTGTCCTTGTGCATCCAGCCGCCACGGCCGAACTCGATGTATTTCCACGGGCCGCGGCGCAGGGCGATGGTGGCACCGGCCTCCGACGGCATGAACGGCAACCCCGTTTGGTCTTCCCCCAGCAGGGCCGCCAAACTATCGCGGCTGTCGGGCGCCTCGTCATACGCCAGCTCGATCTCCAGCAGCTTGGCGAATGAAGCCATGAAATCAATATGGCTGACCAGTGCGTCGGATTTGCCCGGCTTGATCCGTGCCGGCCAGCGGACGATGAACGGGACGCGGGTTCCGCCCTCGTAGATCTTGTACTTGCCGCCGCTATAGGGTCCGGAGCCATCGTGGCCGTTGTCGACTTCGCCGTCCGATTTGCGCACCGTGCTGCCATCCGCATAGCCGTCGTCGTAGACCGGGCCGTTGTCGCTGGAAAAAATGACGATGGTATTTTCGGTCAGCCCGTTTTGCTCCAGCGCCCGGAGGATCTCGCCGGTGGACCAGTCGAACTGCACCATGGCATCGCCGCGCTTGCCCAGCCCGGTCACGCCCAGGAAGCGCGGGTTCGGGGCGCGCGGCACATGGATATCCTGCGCGGCGAAATAGAGAAAGAACGGCCGGTCCTTCTTCGCCGCAATGTAGGCCTTCGCCTTTTCGACGAAACGGTCCGCCATGGTCTCATCGTTCCACAGCGCCGATTTGCCGCCCCACTGATAGCCGATGCGGGCAATGCCGTTGATTACGCTGGAAGCATGCTGGTCATCGGCCTGGTAATAGGTCTGGGCCTTGCGGTTCTTGCGGCCGATCGGATAGACGGTGCCTGCGAACCCTTGCGGCGGAACGGGCTCTTCGGTGATGTAAAGCGGGTCGGCCGGATCGAGGTTCACCACCCGATGGTTCTCCAGATAGACGCAAGGGACGCGGTCGTTGGTCACCGGCAAGAGATAGGAATAGTCGAAGCCCACTTCGAGCGGTCCCGGCTTCACATCGCCGTTCCAATCCGTCGGCACCCCTTCCGTGCCAAGGCCCAGATGCCATTTGCCGATCACGGCGGTGTCGTAGCCCGCCTTTTTGAACAGCTTCGGCAGGGTAAGTTTGTCGGTCGGCAAACACAGCGGCGCGCCGGGAGGCAGGATGCCGATCCCCTCGCGGAAACCAAACCGGCCGGTCAGCATGGAATAGCGCGACGGCGTGCAGGTCGACGCCGTGCAGTGGCCATCCATGAATTGAAGCCCCTCCGATGCCAGGCGGTCGATGTTCGGCGTCGGGATCTTTTCCGCGCCATAAACCCCGACGTCCCCGTATCCGACATCGTCGCCGTAAATGATGACCACATTCGGTTTCCCAAGCGCCGGGCCATTCAGCGCGGCGCCTAGAACAAAACCCGTGAGCAAAACACAAAACTTCATTTCCAGCCCTCCTGCCATCGGTATAGCGTATTCGTGGTTTAACCACGAGATATGGAACTGTAGCGGAAACCGGCAGTAGAACAAACCGATACTTGAGCGGAGCAACGTCCCCCTGCCGCGCGGCCCAATCGTTCGCCGCGAAAACATTGCCCGCGCGCCGCATCTGGAGGAGAGCCAAAAAAAGAAAACCCCCGTGCCTATTGACTAGACCAGGGGTTAAGAATGGTAGAAGCGCAGGGGCTCGAACCCTGGACCCGCTGATTAAGAGTCAGCTGCTCTACCGACTGAGCTACGCTTCCATTCGAGAAGGGAAGGAAGCTAATGATTCGGAATCGGAGGTGCAATACTAAATTTCGAAATTATTTCCGCACGCTTGTTGCCTCGAATTCCAGCCCCCCGAAACGCCCGGCCGGCTGGCGGCGGATTGCATTCGCCGCGGCCTTGCCATCAAATCCGGCGCAGGTCACTCCCCAATGCAGTAGAGCGCTTGGTCGGTGCGCATGATGAGCCGGTTTTCCGAGACGGCGATGCAGGCGTTTACGCGGGAGGGATCATCTTTGAAGGTGTTAACGGCCAGTTGCCGGAACGCGGGTTTGGCTTCGATGACGTAGGTTCCGTGGTCCTGCGAGGCCACGTAGAGCTTGCCGTCGGCAAACAGCGGCGAGGCATAGACCAGCCCGGGGACGGGATCGAGCGCTTCCTCGAAGACGGTTTCCCCGGTTGCGGCATCGAGGCAGACGGCCTTCCCCTTTTCATGGAAGAAATAGAGATGGCCATCGACATACACCGGGGAGGTGATGTTCGAGCCGCCGCGGACCGACCAAAGCGCATGGCTTTCGGAGACATCGCCCTGGCCGCCTGCACGCACGGCCAAGGCGGTATTGTTTCGCGCACCGATGGAGTAGACGACGCCCTCGTGCGAAACCACGCTGGGGCACAGATAGCTGTCCGGCGGCCCCGCGCATGCCCACAGCTCCTGGCCCGTCGAAGGGTCGAACCCCTTGAGCTTGGAGGTTCTTTCGCGCCCGCCGTCGGGGATCGCCAGCACCAGTTCCTGCCGGCCGCCGACCGCCACGAGCATCGGCGAGGCCCAGCATTTTGAAATGCCTTCAACCTTCCAGGCTTCCTTGCCGGTTCGGGCGTCGAGCGCAACCATCGCCTCGCTTTCGATGCTGGCGTTCACGATGAGCAATCCCTGGTGGAGCAGCAGCGACGTGGCGCAGCCCCAGCCATGTGTTTTCGAGCCGACCTTGGCGTGCCACACTTCGTTCCCATCCAGATCGAAGGCGTAGACCCCGGAAATGCCGAAGAAGACATAGATCCGTTCGCCGTCGGTGACGGGCGTGCTCGATGCATAGCCGTGGTGGGTGTTGTTTCTGCCGACATATTTGGATTCGGGCTGCTCGGCCTTGAAGTCCTTTTGCCAGAGCACCTTTCCGGAGTTTCGGTCGACGCACACCAGATGGCGTTTGAGCTCCTCCATTTCGCCGGGCTCGTCGATCGACACGCCGTAGCCGGAATAGGAGGTCGTGAAAATTTTTCCGCCAACGATGATCGGGCTGGAGGTTCCCGGGCCGGGCAGCTCGCATTTCCACACGATATTTTCGCCCGTGCCCCAGGTTACGGGCAAGCCCGCTGCACCTTCCGCCTTGCCCAGTCCGCCCGGTCCGCGAAACTGCGTCCAATCGCTTGCGACAGCCCCGAGCCCGATCAACAGCGCGGCTCCCATGATACAACGGCCCATTCGATCATTCATTGGCAACTCCTTGTTTCGCGTTACGGGAACCGGAAGGCTCCCGGGTGGAGAAATCAGGCTCCGACCCAACGGTCGTTCAGCTGAAGATCTCCGAAAAGCGGGGGTAGTATAGCGGCACGAATGAGGCGGCGGAAGCGCGTATTGAGTTCATCATTTCAGCGCCGCCAGATGGTTGCGCCGTTCTTGCGGACTTCGCGGATGCGGTGGTATGGGATGTCCCGCACCACGCCGTCGATCACGATCCCGAACGAAAAACGGTTGCCGCTCTCCATCCGAAGCTCCCCGAGCGCGTGGAACTCGACGGCGTCGGCCACGCGGTCGTAGATCCCCACCTCGAAATCGCCTTGGCCGAAATCCGGGTCCCACCGGATATGGCTCAGCACCTGCTGTATCGTTTCCATGCGGCGATTCTGGAGCCGGCAACGGGGGCGATCAACGAAATAATCCCGCGGCGGCTCCGCGACCGGACGGCCGGGGTGTCCAGCGCAACGGAAAAACAACGTCATAGATAGAAAGCCTATGAAACCGAAACCGACAACCCAGTACATCCATCTGACCCTCCTTTTCCTGGCGGCCAGCGTTTGCCTTGCCGCGGCCGCCCCCAAGAACCAGGAATCGGCCGAAGAGATCTACGAGCGAGCCATGACCGTCTTCAAGATCGATCCCGAGGCGGCGATGTCGCTCTTCCAAAAATCGGCGAAGCTCGGGCATACGGAATCGATGCTGCGGATCGGCCACTGCTTCGAAACGGGCACCGGCACCGCAAGCAACCCCAAGACGGCGGTGCAGTGGTACAAGAAATCGGTCGAGGCCGGCAACCCGGCGGCGCTGGTCCAGATCGGCAGCCTCTACGAAAGCGACAACAAAAAATTTCCGCCCGACTACGCCGAGGCGATCGACTGGTACGAACAAGCCGTCACCAACACCGCCTCGCTCAAGGCCTGCGCCGGGCTCGCGCGCATCTATGCCGCCTGTCCCGACCCCACCTTCCACAACGGCCCCAAGGCGCTCCTGTACGCGACCGTGCTGGCCAAAAAGGAACCCGACAACCCCGAAAGCTTCGATCTGCTGGCGGCGGCCTACATGCGCAACCTCGAATTTGCAAACGCGCTCAAGGCCGCTTCCAAGGCGATCCTGCTCTCGCCGCTCGACGAAGCCGCCGACCGCCGCGCCCGGCGCGAAACCTACGAAAACGGCGTGCCCTTCCCCGCCGTCGCAACCGACGAATGGATCCAGGAAGCCGCCGAGCTGCAGTCCATGTGGGCCATGCTCAAGCTGGCCGATGCGTACAACGACCTGCTCGCCGAAGGGCACAACCCCGAACTCGCCCGCCTGTGGTACGAAAAGGCCGCCGAAAACGGCGACCTCCAGGCGCAGGTTCAGCTCGGCACCATGTGCTACCACGGCATCGGCGGCGACGTGAACTTCGAGAAAGCCTTCTGGTGCTTCGGCGAGGCCGCCCAGGCCGACGTTGCCGAGGCGTATGCCCCGCTCGCCCGCATGTATGTCGGCGGCAAAGGCGTCCGCTCCGATTTCAAGCTGGCCAAGGAATGGTACCAACGTGCCGTCGACGCCGGGGAGAAAAACGGGATCCAAAACGAATTCTCTGCCATACGGCAGCTCGACAAACTCCAGGACGCCCCCACCGCCGACGCGCTTTACGAGGCCGGACGCCTCCTCGAAAGGAACGGCGACGCCAAGCCCGACGGCACCAAGATGACCTACTCGATGCTGACGTCGCGGATCTACTCCTACTACTGGGTGGCCGCCGAGCTCGGCAGCACCGATGCCATGCGGGCCGTCGCCGAAATGCATTTCTACGGCCCGCGTTATTTTGTCCGCGAAGGGCTGCTCGACAAAAAGAACGGCGGCCTGGCAGTCAACTTTGCCAAGGCGCTCGAATGGTACGAGGAACTCGCCCGAAAAGGCATCCTCCTCCCCGAATACGCACGGGCCAAGGAAGGCCATCTCCAGGAGCTCGCCGCACGCCGCGCCAAATACCAAAAGACCGGCCGCAAATAGGGCCCGACCCGTTGCCGGCTCTTCAGCCAGCCGGCGCGTCGGGATCGATCCGTTTCATGGCGCCGTTTCGGTAGCGGTTCATTTTGTCGACGTAGCGCGCGGCATAGCTCCGGATCTTGGCGATGTCGCCGTCCGAAAGCGTCCGGATAACCCGGGCCGGGGAGCCGATCGCCAGCGAGCCGGGCGGAATGACGCGGCCCTGGCCGACGAGCGAGCCCGCGCCGACAATGCAGTTGTCGCCGATCTCGCACCCATCGAGCAAGATGGCCCCCATGCCGATCAGGCAGTTGTTGCCGACCTTGCAGCCGTGCAGCGTGACCTGGTGGCCAACCGTCACGTCGTCGCCCAAAATCGTCGGCGCATCCTTGCCGGTGTGGGCAACGGAGTTGTCCTGGATGTTGCTGCGCTTGCCGACGACGATCGGCTCGATGTCGCCGCGCAAAACGGCGCCGAACCAGATGCTCGCTTGCTCGCCCAAAACGACATCGCCGATCAGGGTTGCGGAATCGGCAACATAATATTCCGTGGGCAGGGTTGGAACGCGGTCTTCAAAGCGATAGATCATGCGCGGATTTAACACGACGGCGCGCGCCCCCTCAAGCGCGGAACGGCACCAAAGCCGGCCGC
>NZ_JBFJYW010000058.1:0-14632 GCF_041622395.1 Pontiella sp.
GACGCAGTTACTCTCAACTACCGGCTTAGCAACTTCAGCCGGACTGGACTTTCGCCAGTAAGCCCAATGGACTCGAAGGCGCACGGAGGGGCACGGGCTCCGTGCCTGGGTCGCAGGGCCTGCGCCCCTCCACAAGCAACGGAATCGGGTCCGCCGCCGACCGGCAGGATGCCGGTCCTACGTTTCCATGCCACCGCTGAAAGAACGTTTAGAGAAATGGAGGCAGATAAATGGGGCGGCAGAAAGATTTCGGTGCGTCCGCGGGTGCGATAACGAAACATCCTTGTCCTGAAGGGACAACACAAGATGCGAATGGTATCGCCCCTTCAGGGCGAGTGGCTTTGATCGGCGCGGGATTCATGGGGCTGCGCCCCATGCTAAATTGTTTTGTGCCTTTGGCACACGGTGCGCCCAAAAACGACAAAAGTGCCGGGCCTGGGCATCGGCTGAGCCACCTCGCAGCGGCGGCTCTACCCGACCGCGCGAGGCGCCGGGACGAAACGCAATGCGGCGGCGACTCCCAGAGCCGCCGCCGCAAGCAAGACCACAATCAAGCGGACGAAACGATCAAAGATCCGGGCGGGCGGAGTCGATTTCGCTCAGCAGGATCTTTTTGAGGCGCGCAACGCGTTCGGGGTACTTGTCTTCGATGTTGTACCGTTCTTCGTTGTCGTCCTTGATGTTGTAGAGCTGGAACTGATCCTTCTTGCGGTCGATCTCCACAAGCTTGAAGCCATCCTTGGCGATCAGCGCGGATCTGCCCATCCGGTTAAAGCCGTTGTTGACGATGACGTAGTCGTGCTCTTTCGTCTGCGGCTTGGAAAGGAGGGTCGGGAGGTAGGAAAGGCTGTCTTTGCCCTTGGGCATTTCCACCCCGAGCAACTCGGCCATCGTCGCCATGAAATCGTAGTGGGCGCTGAGCACGTCGGTTTCCGACCCCGGCTGGATCTTGCCGGGCCAGCGGACGATCATCGGGCACTGCATGCCGCCTTGGTAACCGGTGCGCTTGATGCCGGCACGTCCTCCGGCACCGTCGAAGATGTCGCCGCACTCGGAGGTGCGCCACTTCTTGTCGGTCAAATTGGTTTTTTCACCGCCGGGGCGGGTATTCGGGAAGGTTTTCTTGGGGCCGTAATAGAGCTCGTGCCCGTTATCGGAGGTGAAGGCGACGACGGTCTTGTCGTCGAGACCGAGCGCTTTAAGTTCGGCCATGATCAGGCCGACGTGGTCGTCGAGCATGCGGACCATGGATGCATACTTTTTCTCGGCCAGCGACCAGTCCTGGTCGGCGTAGTCCGGATGCAGCTCGGGGATGGCGACCGGGCCGTGCGGCAGTTGGGTCGGGTGGTAGAGGAAAAACGCCTCGTCCTTGTTTTCGCGGATGTAGGCGAGGATGTCCTTGATGAAGACGTTCTGGGAATAGGTCTTGCCGCCGGAGCCGACGGGCTCGTCGCCCTTCTCGCTCATCCGTCCGCAGTAGGGATCGGTGTTGCCTTCGAGCTCGAACCGCTCGCCGTTGCGCCACAGGTAGGGCGGGTAGAAGCCGTGGCAACGGACGTGGTCGTAGTAGCCTTCGTGGAAGTCCCAGCCGAAGCGCCGGACCCGCTCGTTCCAGGTCAGGAAGCCGCGGTCGAGCTTGCCGAACTGCGCGGTCTTATAGCCGGCTTGCTGGGCAATCTGCGCCAGGAACACTTCGTTCTCCCCGATCGGGTTGGCCTTTTTCTTCAGCTGTTCGAACCGCTTTTCGAACTCCTCCTGGGAGATGTTGCCGGCATCGCGCTGGATCGGCAGTCCGGCGGTGGTCTGCTTCCAGCCGCCGATGCGGCCATCGTGCATGCCGGTCAGCAACGTCCAGCGCGTCGGGGCGCAGTACACGCCGCCATAATAGTTGCCGAACTTCATGCCCTCTTTGGCCAGCTGGTCGATGTTCGGCGTTTTGACGATCTTTTGGCCATAGCAGCCGAGCATGCCGATGCCCAGATCGTCGGCGTAGATCAGAATTACGTTGGGGCGGTCGGCCGTGGGCTTGACCGCGAACGCGGCAGACGCCGTCAGGACGATGACGGAGCATAGTTGAATAAACGATTTCATGTTGTTCCTCATTTGCTGCTGGGTTGTTGAAGCGAATCCCCAATCACGACCATCAGTTCCTTTTCAAACTGCTGGACCAGTTCGGGATGCGCATCGATCACATTGTTGCGTTCCTCGACATCGTTCGAACGATCGTAAAGCTGGTACGGCTTTTCAAACGGCATGCTTCTGGGCATTGTACGCCCGCCGGACCCCTTGGTTGCGATGAATTTCCACTGCTTGGAATAGAGCGCGAAACTGCCGTTGACCGAATGGGCGATCACCGGGGCGCGCTCATATGGCCCCTCTCCCGCCAACAGCGGCAGGAAGCTGAAGCTATCCTCGGCGGCGCCCTGCGGCACTTCCGCGCCGAGAAGATCGGCGCAGGTGGCCAGGATATCCACCAGGGAGACGGTGGTCGAAACGCGGCGTCCGCCTTCGACCGCACCGGGGAAACGCACCAGGAAAGGCACGCGGTGGCCGCCTTCGTAGATATCGGCCTTGGTTCCCCGGAAGTTGAGGTTCGGGCGGTGGGATGCCGCATTGAAGCCCTGGATCGTGGGATCGGTCTTATGGTCGGAACCGTTCTTGGGATTGCCCGAGTCGGCCGGAAGCTTGTTCGGGCACTCCGGCGCGTCCAGCAGAAACATGAAGGAGCCGTTGTCGCTGGTGTAGACAATCATCGTGTCGTCGTCGATGCCGCAGTCGCGAACCGCCTTCATGACTTCGCCGACGGTCCAATCGGTCTGGATGACATAGTCGCCGTATGGGCCAACGCCCGATGTACCTTGAAAGCGTTCCGCGGGTAGCACGGGTTTGTGCGGCGACGGCAACGGCAGATAGATGAAGAACGGGTTCTTCGCCTGGGCCTGCTCGCGGATGAAGCCGACCGTTTCCGCAAGCAGCTGGTCCTGCACGTTCTCGTGTTTGAAGTTGGTTCCGGTTTCACCCGCGCGCAGATAGTCCGGGAACATGCGGCCGGGCGTTTTCTTCACGGCGGTGGCGTCGATCTTGTCGTCGCGAATGAAAACGTAGGGCGGGAAGTCCAGCGAGGCCGCGATGCCGTAGAAGCGGTCGAACCCGTTGGCCAAGGGGCCGTTTTCAACGGTCCCCCCAAGGTCGAGTTTGTCCTTGTCCTGCAACGGCAGGTCCATTCCCAGATGCCACTTGCCGAAACAGGCCGTCGTATATCCCTTGGCCTTGAAAAGGTCGGCGATGGTGAAACGATCCGGTTCGATCAGGTGCGCGCTGTAGCCGTTGAGCACCCCCTTCTTCAACGGCGACCGCCAGCAGTAGCGGCCCGTCACGAGGCCGTAGCGGGTGGGCGTGCAGACCGCCGACCCGGAATGGGCATCGGTGAAGGTTGCGCCCTCCGCGCTGAGCCGGTCCAGATTCGGCGTGGGGATCGCCGACGCCGGATTGAGTGCGCGGACATCGCCGGAGCCCATGTCGTCGGCCAGAATCACGATGACGTTGGGCCGCGTTGCGGCAACGGCCCCCAGCGAAAGCGCGAGCGCCGTCAAGAACAGGAGGCGCTTCATGCTATTTGACCTCCACGGTGCGGAGCTCGCCGTTGACGCGTAACTGAACCGTGGCCGGGGCGAGCCCCTCCAAGCGGCGGATTTCCAGATCGGTCACCTTTCCGGCCTTCCACGCAAAATCGAGCTCGAAGCCGCCGCGGGCGCGCAGGCCCTTGACCGCGCCGTCGGGCCAGGCCGAGGGCAGGGCCGGAAGCAGTTCGATCTGCCCGGCATGCGACTGAAGCAACATCTCGACAATACCCGCCGCGCCGCCGAAGTTGCCGTCGATCTGGAACGGCGCATGTTTGTCGAACAGGTTGTTGTAGGTCGATTTCTTGAGCAGCAGCGCAATGTTTTCGTGCGCTTTTTCGGCATCGCGGAAGCGGGCCCAGAAGTTGATGATCCAGGCGCGGCTCCAGCCGGTGTGTCCGCCGCCCTTCGACAGGCGGTGGTCGATGGTCTTACGCGCGGCCGCAACCATTTCGGGGTTGTCGTGGACGTTGTATTGGCGGCCGGGATAGAGGCCGTAGAGGTGCGAGATATGGCGGTGGCCCGCATCGACTTCGCCAAACTCCTTGGTCCACTCCATCAGACGGCCGTCGGAACCGATCTGCGGCATCGCCAGGTTGGCGAGCGCCTTTTCAACCTCCGCAGTGAACGCATCGTCGATGCCCAGGATTTTTGCGGCTTCGAGGGTGTTGGAAAAGACATCCCAGATAATCTGCTGGTCCATGGAGGGGCCCATGGTCAGGTTGCTCCATTCTTTGTCGGACCCGGGCAGCAGGAATTTGTTTTCGGGCGAGGTGCTCGGCCCGGAAACGAGCTTGCCGGTTGCCGGGTCTTCCACCAGCCAGTCGAGGAAGAAGAGTGCGGTTTCTTTCAGGATCGGATAGGCGCGATCCTTCAGGAACGTTGCATCCTGGGTAAAGCGGTAGTGCTCCATGAAATGCTGCGTGCACCAGGCGCCGCCGACGACCCACTGGCCATATTGGACCTTGCCGAACGGAACCGTGCCATGCCAGACATCCGAGCCGTGCCCGGCAAACCAGCCGCGGCAGCTGTATAGATCCATCGCGGTCTTCTGTCCGGAGGGAACCAGGCGTTCGATGTAATCCATGAACGGCAGGTGGCACTCCGACAGGTTGGCGAGCTCGGCGGGCCAATAGTTCATCTGCATGTTGATGTTGATGTGGTAGTCGGAGTTCCACGGTGCGGCCATATCCTTGCACCAAATCCCCTGCAGGTTGGCCGGCAGGCAACCTTCGCGCGACGAGGTGATCAGCAGGTAGCGGCCATACTGGAAGAAGAGCGCCTCGAAGTTGGGATCGATCTCGTCCTTGGCGTAGCCCTGCAAGCGCTCAAGCGTCGACTTCTTGGACGGGGTACCCAGTTCCAGCGATACGCGGCGGAACAGCGCCTGGTGGGAGGCCATCGAATCGCCCTTCATCTGTTCGTAGGATTTTTTCCGTGCGGCGGCAATGGTGCTTTTGCCGGCGGCCACGCGATCGTGGGTCAGCGGGTGGTCGGTGTCGGTGGCGTTGTAGTCGGTCGATGCCGCAATGTAGAGCATCGCGGAGTCGGCCGCGGCGACGACGATCTTGCCGCCTTCGGTTTTGGTGGTGCCGTTCTTGGCCACCAGTTTGTAGACCGTGGCGAATTTAACGCCCAGATGCTTGTTGCCCTGCGCGGCCTGGCCGCGGGCGACGAGCGTGTCGTTGCCCTCCGCGGCAACTTCAAACATGCCGTCGCGCTCAACCCAGGCCTCGAACGAGACGGCTCCGGGCTTGTCGGCGGTAATGCGGACGGTGATCACTTGATCGACGGGGCTGGCGGTGACTTCGCGGGTGTAGGTGACGCCGTTGACCGTGTAGGTCGTGGTGGCGACGGCGGTATCGAGGTTCAGGTCTCGACGGAAGTTCGTCGCCTTGCCTTCAAAACCGAAATCGAAGCGCAGCTCGCCCATGGTCTGGTAGCTGCGCGGCGAGATGCGCGGCGCCAACACCGACTGCTGCAACTGCTGGGCTTCCGCATATTTTCCGGCGAACAGCAGTTCGCGGACCTTGGCGACCGTCGCGCTGACGTTTTCCTTCACCTCCGGAATCGGCGGGCCGGCCCAGATGCTTTCTTCGTTCAGCTGGATGAGCTCCTGCGAAACGCCGCCATAAACCATGGCGCCGAGCCGTCCGTTGCCGATCGGCAGGGCTTCTTCCCAGTAGGTTGCGGGTTCGTTGTACCAAAGCGACAGTTCTTCTTCCGGCGGCTGGTTCAGCGGCTGCACCGCAACCGCTTCCTTGTAGCTGAACTTATTGGGTTTCTTCGCCGGAGCCGCATGGCTCGAATCCAGACAAACGAGGGTCGCAATACCCACCGCCAAACACAGCGTTACATTTTTTTTATTCATCCTTATCCTCATCGTTGAAAATTTGCAGGTACGTTGGGAACCCCCGTTTACGGAACCCCCGAAAAAACGAATTCGACCTTATCCTATCGCGGCTTCGTTTGACAACCCGTTACTGCCCATAGGCCGGCGCATCGTAGTGTTCGCGCAAGCGGAAATACTCGGCGGCGAGCTGCTCGCGCGCCGCCGCATATTCGGGATTCCCGTAAACATTGACCATCTCGTCCGGATCCTTGACCAAATCGAACATGTTCCACTCGTCGGTGGCCGGAAAATAGATCAGCTTTTGCGTCTGGGTGCGGACGCCGAAATGCTGCGGGACGTTGTGCTCGCCCTCTTCGTAGTAGGCGTAGTAGACCGACTTCCGCCACTCCCGGGCCTCGCCCTTGAGCACCGGAACCAGCGACACGCCCTGCACATCGGCGGGAAGTTCCGCCCCGGCCACGTCCACGAAGGTCGGCGCATAGTCGATGTTCTGGATCAGCTCCTGCGGCCGCGACCCCGGTTTCACCACGCCGGGCCAACGGATCAAAAACGGCATCTTGAACGATTCCTCGAACATCCAGCGCTTGTCGAACCAGCCGTGCTCGCCCAGGTAGAATCCCTGGTCGGAGGAATAGATCACGATGGTGTTTTCGGCCAAGCCGTTCTTTTCCAGATAGTCCAGCATGCGCCCGACGTTTTCGTCGACCGACTTCACCGTCGCCAGATAGTTTTTCATGTAGCGCTGGTAGCGCCACTGCACGATCTCCTTGTGCGACATGCCCTTTTTGAAATCCGCGAGGAACTGTTGGTTGAGGGGCCCGAAGTGGGCGTCCCACACCTTTTTCTGCGCGTCGGTCATGCGGTTGTATTCCACCGACGGATGCCGGTCCCAGCCCGGCAGTTCGATGCCCTCGTGCTCGTCCTTGCGCAACTTCAGGTCGTACATCCAGTGGAAATGGCGATCGACCTCCATCTCGTTCATGGGCAGCGTTGAACTGCGCGTGGCATAGTCGTCGAACAGGTTGCCCGGCTCCGGGATGGTCACGTCGTTGAAGGCATCGAGATGCCGCAGGGCCGGGGAAAAGGTGCGGTGCGGCGCCTTGTGCTGGCACATCAGGAAAAACGGTTTGGTCTGGTCGCGGCCATCCAGCCATTCGATCGCGCGGTCGGTCACGATATCCGTCGCATAGCCCTCGTATTTTTTCTTCGAACCATCCATCTGGAGCAGCACGGGGTTGTAGTAATTCCCCTGCCCCGGCAGGACTTCCCAATAGTCGAAGCCGGTCGGATCGGAAATCAGGTGCCACTTGCCGATGACCGCCGTCTGGTAGCCGGTTTTCCGCAGCGCCTTGGCCGAGGTCCACTGGCGACCGTCGAACGGGCCGGACCCGTTGACCATCACCCCGTTCTTATGGCTGTGCTTCCCGGTCAGGATGCAGGCGCGCGACGGCCCGCAGATCGAGTTCGCCACAAACGAGTTTTCGAAGATCGCCCCCTCGTCGGCCAGCCGGTCGATGTGGGGGGTCGGCGCAACCTCGGCCAACCGTCCGCCGTAGGCCGAGATGGCGTTGAGCGCATGGTCGTCGGAAAAAAGGAACAAGATGTTGGGACGGCTCTCCGCCGCAACGGTTCCCTTTGGCCACACCCCCATGAACAAAAAAAGGGCCAGGACTAAAACAAATTTCATTCTTCGTGCTCCGTTCTGCTGTTGTGCGTTCGGCGAACCGGCCAAACCTCCGGCACCCGCCTGCGGCCCGGCCGATCTACAGCCCGAGCCCCTCGTTCCGCAATAAAGAAAAGACAGTAGAAAGGGGACGCCGGCGGAGCCGCGTCATGGACACCCCCCGTGCCAAAGCGAATACGGACCAATGCCCCCGGGGCCGGCAGCGGCGTTAGGTGCCGGCGTCGCGATAGAGCTCGCCCATGCGGTTCATGATTCGCTTCCCGTGCTTGTCGACGCCGAAGAGTTTCTGGGACTGCGTGGGGCCGAAGGAATAGTAGGCGTAGCGTTCGACGTGCCGGGCTTTTTCGAGGAATTTGAGGGCATCCTTGAGGAAGGCGTAGTTGGCGGGTTCGTCGCCCGTCCAGCCATTGAACTCGGTCACCCAGACCGGGCGATCGTACTCGTCCGCCAGGTCGTCGACCATTTTTTCCAATGCGCCGGCGTTCAGGCTGTAAAAATGGACGTTGACGAAGTCCATGTGGAGGCCTCGGTCTTCGGCTTTTTCCATGAAGGAGCGGAACCACGCCGTACCCTTGGCGCCGGAACAGGCGGGGCTGCCGAGCCGGAGGTTCCCGGCCTTGGCGATGGCCTCGAGTTGCGGCCAGAGCGCAATGGCCTGATCGACGCCGACGTTTCCTTGTTTTTCGCGTTCGGGTTCGTTGAAACCCAGGAGATGCGAGATGCCGCCCATCTTTTTTATGGCGGCGGCTTGTTTGAGGCTCCAGGCGCCCTTGATCATCGGCACGAATTCGACCTGCTTGTTGGGGCGGGTTTTCGGGGACCAGGTGTAGTACCAGTGTGCGCCGAACGGGTTCCCCTTGGGGTCGCCGCACCAGCCCTTTTTGGTGGAGCCCTTTGGGGAGGGGCGCTGGGCGAATGCGCCGGAGGCGGCCGCGGTCAGCATTGCGTTGGCATAAAAGGTTCGACGGTTCATGATTGCGTATTGGTTGGGCTGGCCGCAAATCGTCTTTCAGGCGGCGAGGGCCCACGCCCGCTGGAACCACCCGGAAGCCTGATTACGATCCGGAAAAGCTAGCCCGCCCGAGGGGCGATGTCAAGGAGCGGGGATGCATCCTCCGCAGCTGAAGAAAGCGTTCGGGCGAGCGCTTTCTTCATGCCGTCCGCCCAGCCCCTTACATGAACCTTGCCATCGAGATATGCGTGCCTTCGTACCTCGGCCACCCCACTCGATTACTTTGTGGTTTTGTGCAGTTGTTTTTTGAACAGATCCGCGTGCGATCCCAATCTTTCAAATACGATGCGATCTTCCTCGCATTTGTAGATTAGCAACCAATCGGATTCGATATGGCACTCTCTTCGTCCCCCATAGTTCCCGATCAGCTTGCGATCGCGATGAATCGGATCCGGCTGTTCGCCCGCAAGTTTGTTCTATGCATGCACAGGACTGAAGAGATGGTCGCGGGAGCTCCGGCACCCCGGCCCATTCCATAAGCAATCCAACCGACGGGATCGTTTTGGCAAGGCCGCGCGCGCTACCGGGGTGCGGGCTCGCCAAGCAGGGTAACGATGCTTTTCGGGGGCATCGAAAAGGCGTCGCCCGAGAGATCGAACCGTTGAAGGTCGTGCTTCCGGTCGGTCAGAAACCCGGCGGTCGTCCAGCGTTCTTCCGAGCGGGGAAGCCTTTTGGTGCTGAAGCGGATCTCCTGTTTGCGGTTCGTGAAGTTGATGACCACCATCGCCCAGCGGTGGCGATCGGCGTCGTAGTAGGCGGAGGCCATCACCCGGGCCAGGCGTTCGGCAACGGCGCCCTCCGCTTCCACCGGCACCCGCACCATGCCCGGCCGGACAAAGCGGCTATAGTGCCCCAACGCCCAGAGCAGCTTGGTTGCTCGGTAGGTTTGGTCGCCATGCGGATCGCATTCGATCAGGCAATAGCGCGGCACCCTGCCCAATTTCGGTTCGGTAGACGACCACCACTGCCAGGCGGCCGCATCGGCCAGCGTGAAATCGACATGGATGTTTCGCGCCAGCAGCAGCGCCGCATCCATTTCATCGACCGACCAAGCGGGCAGTCCGCCCGTCCAGCCCTGCCCCAGCAGGCTATATTCGGTCTGCCAAAACCGCAGGCCGGAACCGACATCTTCGACCGCCTTTTTCACGGCCGTGCGGGTGTGGATCAGCTCGTCGACGCTTCCATCCGAGAAGTAGGCATGCCCCGCCGCGACTGTTTCCAGCGACGGGAGATCGCCGACATAATGCCCGCCGTCCCGGCCCCAAAAGGCGCGCACCTGGTCCGTTGCCGCCGCGAATGGCCGCTCCGGCATGGGAGTCGCCAGCGCGTCGTAATCGGCCGCTTCAGGGATCAGGAGCTTGGTCGAAACACCGTGGTCGCGGAAGGCGGCATCGGCCAGGCGGACAAGCCGGGCAATCTGCCCGTTCGTCCACGGCGACCCCTCCTGCTTGGCGCGGCCGGGCGTCCCCTTCCAGAACCACTGCGGCTCGTTGACCGGGCTGAGGTGGGTAAACGGCATCCCCAACGCTTGACCGTGCGCCGCGACGCGCGCCAGGAATTGCGCATACTCATCGAAGCATTCATCCCTCAGGTTGGTCGTAAAGGTTTCGTTGGTTTTGAAGGTGTATCCGCTGTGCGTGAAATAGACGGGCGGCGAGTTGAGATAGCCGATGACGGTGGGCACGTCGTATTCCAGCGCCTTCCGTCTCCAGTAGAGCGTCCCCTGCCCCTGGCCGCTCCAATCGTAGGTCCCATCGGGACGCAGGAAGCAATCGGTGCGGCGCCACGGTTCCTTGATGCCGCCCGCTTCGCCCGCGCCACCGCCGCCGATCTGAATGCGGAAGCTGGAGAGGCCAATCCCCTCCGCCGCGCCGGCCGCATCGAACCGCCGCGAAAACAGCAGGTCGGCAATGGCATCGACCGTCTCCGGCCGCCAATGCCGGGCAATATAGTCGCCATGCATCCCGGTGGACGATCCAATGTTTTCGATCACCTGCGCGCGCTTGGAAAAATCCAGCGCAACGTGCGTCTCGCCGGCGCCGGCCAACGCCGCGAAACAGACGGCCAAGAGTACGCTGCGCAAAATCATTTTTTCTTTTTCCCCTTCCAGTTGACGATGGGCGACGGCTCGTGCGCCGCGTTGAAGATGACTTCGAATTGCTTAACCACTTCCGGATGCGCCGATGCAACATCGTTCTGCTCGGAGCAGTCGGAGGCGAGATCATAGAGCATGATCGGGTCGCCACCGTTGTTCATGTTGAGCTGCACGGCCTTCCATCGATGCGTCAGCGCGGCGCGCTTGCCGCCCTTTTCATAGAACTCCCAGTAGAGATAGTCGTGTTGCCGCTGCTTGCCCTGCCCCAACAAGGTGGGAAGAAAGCTGATGCCGTCGATGTTCTTCGGCGGCGTCGCGCCCGTCAGCTCGCACAGCGTCGGCATCACGTCCCAGAAAGCGGAGAGATGGTCGCTCTCGGAAGCCGCCTGGATCTTGCCCGGCCAGTGGGCGATCATCGGGACGCGCACGCCGCCCTCGAAGAGGTCGCGCTTTTCGCCGCGCAGTTCGCCGTTGGAGTCGAACCATTCCGCCTTGTTGCCGCCGGCGCTATGCGGCCCGTTGTCGGACGCAAACACGACGAGCGTGTTTTCGGCCAGGCCCAGCGCCTCCAGCTTTTTCATGATTTCGCCGACCTCCCAGTCGAGGCGGCCGACCATGCCGGCAAAGGTGGCCTTGGGTTCGTCGCATTGGGCATATCCGCCGCGGGGGCCCTGCTTTTCCTCCTTCACCTTGCCGCGGTATTTGGCCACCCACTCCTCGGGGGCAACGAGGCTCGCATGGGGGATGATCGCGGCATAGTGCAGGAAGAAGGGTTGCCCGCTCGGCCCGCGTTCGTCGAGATAGGCCATGATTTCCTTCATGAATTCATCGTGGATATAGGTATCGCCCGCGTGCTTCCGGTTGTTGGGGAAGACGATTTTGCGGTCGTTGCGATAGACCTCGGGCGGGAAATAGTGGTGCGCCGCGCCGTGGCCGTTGAAGCCGTAGAAATAGTCGAAGCCCTTGCGGTTGGCATGGCCCGGATCGGTATCGCAGCCCGTTCCGGACTTGCCGATCATCGCGGTGTGGTAGCCGGCGTTTTTCAGGACGCGCGCGATGGTGATATCCTCGCCGTCCTCGCGCATCTGGAAGTTGCCGTTGGCGCGCACCCAGACGTGCCCCGTATGCCGGCCGTTGAGCAGACAGGAACGCGACGGGGCGCAGACCGTGCTGCCGGAATGATGGTTCGTGAACTTCATGCCCTCGCGGCACAGCTTGTCGATGTTGGGCGTTTGGATTTCCCGTTGCCCATAGCACCCGAGATCGCCGTAGCCCAGGTCGTCGGCCAGAATGTAGACGATGTTGGGCTTCCCCGCGGGTTTTCCATACGAAGCCCCCAGGCCCAAGGCACCGATCAGCGCACTCAACAGTAAATGGCTCTTCATCGTTTGCTCCAGTTCATCTTCCCACGCCGCATTATAGATCGTCCAGCGACCACTCGTCGCGCCACTGGATTTCGAACCCGCCGTTTTCGAAAGCGACGGGCAGGAACAGATAGGTTCCATCGATGGGATTCTTCGGCGTCCAGACATCGAACACCGCAACAACTGCCCCCGGCTTTCCCTGCACCGGGAGCAGGTAGGTGCTTTGCCCGCCGAAGGTTTTCTCCGGCCCAACGCCTAGCCCCGGGTTCGTTCCGGCGCACGGGTTGCCCAGCTCCTCCCACGGCCCGAAAATATGCGAAGCCACCGCCGACCGGGCGGCGTTGGGCCGCCATCCGGTGCAGCCCGATCCCAGGAAATAGTATTTTCCATCCCGCTTGCAGATGGCCGGCGCTTCCATCGAGCGCTTTTCGAAGAGGCGGCGGTAGTCCCCGCTTGGTTTGAGATAGTCGTCCGTCAACCGGCTGATGTGCAGCGTGGCGTTGTTTTCCGATGCGTAGAGATGGTACGCCGCGCCATCGTCATCCACGAACAGGGTCTGGTCGCGGGCCATCGCGCCATTGGGCCGAAAGCTTTCAACGAACCGATAGGGTCCGGTTACGCGGTCGGAAACCGCCACGCCGCTGCGGGCCGATGAATAGCCCTCGCCCTTGAGCTCCAAATGGAACCACATCACGAACTGCCGGGTGGCGCGGTTATAGACGACCTTCGGGCGCTCGAGAATGCACCCTTTGGCCATATCGCTGTCCGGATCATCGGAAACCGCCAGGGCAACCCCTTCGTTCTTCCAGTTGTACAGATCGGCGGAAGAATAGCACCGGACGCCCACTTGGGCAGAATTCCCTTTCGGGCCCGCAATCTTGTGTTCGCCAAACCAGTAATACATGCCGTCGTGGAAGAGGAAGCCGCCGCCATGCGCGTTGATGTGCACGCCCTCGGTATCCGGCCAAACCGCTCCGGGAACGAACGAGCTTCGCTTCTCGGCATGTGCCAACCACCCAAATACGCAAACCGCAACCATCAATAAACATCGCTTCATCGCACGCTCCCTTCGTCCCGGCGCCGTTGCACCACAGCCGGTCCTTTACCCATTCAATTATCAAAAAGGACGCCCCAAAACCGAATTTCATTCAGCTTTTCGTCCCCAAATCGAGACGGCCCCGAAGATTCGATGCCACCGGCCGATGCGGTGCGCGGCCTCCGTGCGCCGCACTTTCCCCTTTATACGCGACGTTGACTACAGTACTTTTTCCACGGCGAATCGGCTGGGTTCAGGAAGTTAATCGACCGCGGCCATCGGTCGCGCCGCACAGCACATGGAAGAGGAATGGAATGAAGACGATTGAAGAAGGCCGGGCGTTTTTAAAGGGGGATCTTTGGTCGGACTGGGGCGACCGGCAAACGGATCAGCAGCAAGGCCGGCCCATGCCCCCCCTGCAGAAACCCCTCCCCGAAGACGCCACGCTTTTGGATCTCGTGTCGCCGAAAAACCTAACGGCAGGAACGGCGCCCTTGATCGAGGTCATCGCCCAGCGCAAGAGCGACCGCAAATTTCTACCCACTCCCTTGACCTTGGAGGAGCTCTCGTTCCTGCTCTGGGCGACCCAAGGGATGCGCGACGACACGAACCGGCGGCGCACCGCGCCGTCCGCGGGGGCGCGGCATCCCTTCGAGACCTATTTGATCGTCGACAAAGTGGAAGGGGTGGAGCCCGGGCTGTACCGCTACCTGCCGCTCGACCACAAATTGTTGTTTCTGCGCGCGGATGCGAACTTTCCGGAACAGGTGACCGAAGCGTGTCGGGGACAGGTGTTCTGCGGCAATAGCGCGGCCGTGTTCGTTTGGACGGCCATCCCCTACCGAACGGAATGGCGCTACGACATTATCGCCCACAAGATGATAGCCCTCGACGCGGGACATCTTTGCCAAAACCTCTATCTGGCGAGCACATCGATCCAAGCCGGAACCTGCGGCATCGGCGCATACGACCACAAGCGCATGGACGCGCTGATTGGAGTGGATGGCGCGGACGAATTCACCGTCTATCTGGCCCCGGTCGGAAAGGTGTGCCGACTCGCGAAAGACAGCACCGGGCAGGCATAGCCGCAGAAAAGCCGGCCCATGCAGCGATGGGTTCCGGCTTTCCTGCGATCGTTCGGCGCAACCTATTCCGCGGGTTCGAGCGCTTTGCGCACCGCCTCGCGCATGGCGTCGCCGCGCAGATCGCGCGCGACGATCTTGCCGTCGGGGCCAACCAGCCAAATCGAGGGGATCGTTTGGATGCCGTAGTCCATGCGTGTTTTCAAATACCGAGCATCCGTCCCCATATACCCTTGGAGGTATGCCGAGGGATGTTCCTGGAGGAAGGCTTTGGGCAGGTCGATCGTCTGGTCCGTGCTCAGCCCAATCACCGAGAAACGGTCGCCACCGAACGCTTCCGAGACCGCTTCCAGATTGGGGATCTCGGCTTTGCAAGGCCCGCACCA
>NZ_JBFJYW010000059.1:0-14478 GCF_041622395.1 Pontiella sp.
CCCGTGGTGGTGGGGCTCGCCTTTGAGCAGGTAGGCCGATGCCAAATTCACCAGCAAGCCGACCCCCGCAACGAGAATCGCTTCGTTGAAGCGGATCTGCTGCGGCGCAACGATCCGGTGGATCGACTCGGCCGCCATGATCAGCGCAACCACGCCGAGCGCCACCGCGCTGGCGAAGCCGCCGAGGGCGCCGACCTTTCCCGTTCCGAAACTGAAGCGCGGATTCGCCGCATGTTTGCGGGCATAGCGGTAGGCGAAGATCGTGATGCCGAACGCGGCGGCGTGCGTGCCCATGTGCCAGCCATCCGCCGTCAGCGCCATCGAATTGAAGATCATTCCCGAAACAATCTCCACCGCCATCGTGACCAGCGTCAGCCCCAGCACCATCGCAACGCGGTGCTCGCCGCGTTCATGGGCGTGCAGAAAATCGTGTTCGTTGAGCGGGCACGCTTTCATGCTCAATCGGTTCCTGCCGGCCGGAAGTCGCGTAGCAGGCGGATCCCCTTGGCGCCGAGCTCCAGCACGGCGGGACCCGCGTCGTCGACATGGGCGCTCAGGGTGTAGCACGGCACGCCGTCCACCTGCAGCAGGTCGTCGGTGTGGTTATGCCCCTGAACGACCGCTTTCACCTTGCCCGCGAGCGAAAACAATTCGCGCACCTCGGCAAGGTTGCGCACGGCGTGGGTGCACGCCTTGTCGATCCGCTGGTGGCTCACCACCACCACGGGCAACAGCGAGGCCGCCAGCCTCCCGCGCAACCAATCGAGCTGCTCCGCCGGCACCGCGGCGGATGGCCACTCGAAGTTGCCGTGGTCGTATGCCACGCCATCCGGCCGGAAATTGGCATCGAGGCAGATGAAGCCATAGCCGCCGAGTTCGAAATGGAACCGCGATGGGGCCCCCGCGTGGCCCAGCGCGAGATAGAACTGCGCTTTGGAAAGGTGGTCCAGATCGTGGTTGCCCGGCATGTACCAGACGGGGCCGTTGAACCCGTCGCACAGCGCCGAAACCTCGCGCAGCAGCCGCTTCGCGTGCGATTCGCTGTTGCCGTTCGCCAAGTCGCCCATCAGCAGCAATCCCGCCACATCGCCCGCATTGAGGGCGGCAATGGCTTCGTAAAGCCGGTTCATGGCCTGGGCGCCGCCGTCGTAGTGCAGGTCGGTCAGCAGTCCAAGCCGGGTTGTCTTGTTCGCGGGCATGTGGGTACTTAAGTCGATTTGCCGACGAAGCGCAAAGCCAATATTGCGTTCGACTTTCCCCGGCCGAAAGTGCAAGTTGCGCAAATCATGGGCGATGCATTATCCATCTTGGCGGGAACCGCGGCGCTGATCGGCTTGGGCCATACGCTGGCGGGCCCCGATCACTACCTGCCTTTCATCGTCATGGGCAAGGCGCGCCAATGGACGACGGCCAAGACCCTGTGGATCACGTTTCTGTGCGGGATCGGCCATGTGGCCGGCTCGGTTGCGCTCGGTCTCGCCGGCGCGTCGCTGGGGGTGGCCCTCGGCAAGCTGGAGCTCTTCGAGGCGTGGCGCGGCAATCTCGCCGCGCAATTGCTGGTTGTTTTCGGGTTCACCTATTGCGTCTGGGGCATCCACCGCGCCATCAAGAACAAACCGCACACCCACGCCCACGTCCACGAGGGCGACACCGTCCACGAACACAAGCACGCCCATCTCCATGAATACGCCCACCCGCACGAAGCGAAGCCGCGCACCATCACGCCCTGGGTCCTCTTCACCATTTTCGTTCTCGGCCCGTGCGAACCGCTGATTCCGCTCATCATGTATCCGGCCGCGGAGCACAGCGGTCGCGGGATGCTGCTGGTGGCGGGCATCTTTGCCGTGGCAACCGTCGGAACCATGTTGACCGTGGTATGGGTTGCATCGTGGGGCATCCGCTTCGTCAAAGTGGCGCCGCTCGAGCGCTTCAGCCACGCCCTTGCCGGCGCCGCCGTCGGCCTCTCGGGGCTGGCCATCCTGTTTCTCGGCCTCTAGCCGCCCGGCGGCTTAGGCCCGGCCGGAAAAGACGCCGCGATGGATGGCGATGCGGTAGGCGAGGTTGTACGGGATGGTGTGGAGCTTGAAGCGGACGATCGCGTGTAGCAGGTCGCGGATGATTTCGCGCAGGCATTTCCCGGTTTGCGCGAGCGGACCGGTCGCGATGCGCAGGGCCCGGGCCTGGCGAAACCGTTTTTGGCGCAGCTCCGCGAGCGTATAGTTGTGCGAGTGTTCAACAACGGACTCCGGAACCGGGCGGATGCGCGCCCCGGTTTCCAGGCATGCCTTGGCCCAGCGCACGTCCTCCGCATAGCCCTCTTCGGGAAAGCGCGTCTGCTCCCACAGCTTGCGCCGGAAGGCGCAGGCGACGGCGGAGAAAAAGCCGGGCTCGATCTTGGCGGGGTCGTAGGCGCGTTCGTAGTCGTAGGCCACGATGAACGTTGCGTCGGGCCGGGCGATCTGCTTGCTGAAGACCGCGTCGGCCAGGTTTTCCCGCAGCGGCCGGAGGAGGTTTTCCAACCAGTCGGTGGATTGCGGAACCGCGTCGGCATTCAAAAACACGATGGTTTCGTGGCGGGTTGCGGCAATGGCTTCGTTGAGCACTTTGCCGGGCACATAGGCTTCCGGCGAAATGCGGACCAGGTTCGCCCCGTATTCCTCGAGCGCTTCGAGCGTGCCGTCGGTCGAGCCGGAATCGACGGCGAAAAGATCGAAGTCGCCGCCGCAGGTCTGCCGCGCCAGCATGTCGAGTGCGCGCCGGACATGCGGCATCTCGTTTTTCGCGCGCATGATGATGGCAACGGATTCGGGCATGGCGGGCTTAGTCCAGCAGGCTCGGATCTTCGGCGACCAAGTCGGGCGAGCCATACTGCGGCCCGCGGCCCAGTTCGGCATGCAGGTTGTTGATCTGGCGCTTGAGTTCGATGATGCGGCGTTCGCGGCCCAGGGCCATCCGGTTGATGCGGGTGAGTTCCTCGACCTTGCCGTTGAGGTCCGAAGTGCGCTCTTCGACCAGTTTTTCCAGGTCTTGCTGGTATTGGCGGTTTTCGGCGATCAGGCGCGCCCGTTCCAAGGCGGTCTTGATGGCGTGGTCGAGCATGTTGAGGTCGGTCACGGGTTTGAGAAGGTAGTCCCAGGCACCGAGGTGGAGCGCCTCGATCGTGTCGCCGATATGCCCGGTTCCCGAAACGATGATCAGCGGGGTGTCCGGCGACTGGGCCACCAGCTTTTCGAGCACCTGGTGCCCGTTCATTACGGGCATTCGCAGGTCGATCAGCACCACGTCGGGTTGGCACCGCTCGAAGAGTTCGATGCCGTCCTGCCCGTTGGATGCTTCGAAAACGGTATAGAGCTGGTCCTCAAGAAAATTGCGGAAGCTCTCGCGGACGGGCGTCTCGTCCTCGATCACCAGTACTTTTCTGGGTTGTGGGTCGGGGCTCATTTTGCCGGTTTGCCGGCCGCGAGTTCCTTGATGCATTTAACCAGCAGGGTCAGGACGCGAACCGGTTTCAGAAACACATGCTCCGGGCGCATGCCGAGCGCCTTGAGACTATCGGATAGATTGTACGAGATCGACCCCGTGTAGATGATGTGCCGCTGATCGGGGTAGCGCTCCTTGGCTTGGAGAATCAGGTCTTCTCCGCTCATACCCGGCAAACGCATGTCGACGATGCACACGTCGTAGACGTTGCTTTTCATCAAATCCAGCGCCTCTTCGGCGCTTTCCGCCGTAGACGCGCGAAAGCCATAATCCTCCAGAAAGGCGGACAGGCTGGAGCAGATCGCCGGTTCGTCGTCGATCACCAAAACGCGTATTGAAGAGTAGTCAGCCATTCATATTCCTTAAAGTTAAGCCGGAATTGTATAGCCTCCGCTAGTTGAAACCCAAGTCCATAGTGAGGCATTATTTCTCCGGCCGTCCGTAGCGCCGGATTCCGATCCGGTGTCTTCCGCCACCGGCCGTAAGTAGGAGGGCTGGCAGATAATATATGTTGCCGGGTTAGGTTAACCGTTGAATTTATTCCAGCGTTGCCTTTCGCGGGCCAGCAGGGAGGCGAACTTGGGCGGGACGTCGATGGAGACGGTTGTTTCCTGTTGCGTGGCCGGGTGGGGGAAGCGGAGTTCGACCGCTGCCAAAAAAAGCCCTTTGCCTTTCAGGGTGTTTCCGGGTTCGCCATATTTTGGGTCGCCGACGATCGGATGGCCGATGGACGCCATGTGGATGCGTAGCTGATGCGTGCGTCCGGTTTCTGGAAAAAGGTCCACCAAAGTGAGGTGGCCGCTGCGAAGCGAGGGGACGATTTCGATCGGCTCGTAGCGGCTTGTTGCCGCCAGGCCGTCGATCGGTTCGTCGATGCTGCCCCCCGAGCGGATGGGGCCCATCACCACGGCGCAATAGCGTTTGTGGATGCGGCGCTCTTCGAAGCCTTGTCCCAAAAGCCGCTGCGCGCCCGCCGTCTTGGCGACCAGCAGCAGGCCGCTGGTGGAATAGTCCAGCCGATGCACCGGGCGCGGCCAGCGCAACGCGTCGGGCCGCGGCGAAGGCTTCAGGCTGCCGGCCAGCGCATTTTCAACGGTCTTGAACTTGTTGCCGCTGACCTCGATGCCCGGCGGCTTGTTGATGACGGCGAGGTCGTCGTCCTCGAAGACCGTTTCGAGTGGAAGCGGAAAGATTTTCGGCGCGCGTTGCTGAAGGTCCACCAGTTCGAGGGTCTGCCCGGCTTCGACCCAATCGCCGCTGCCGGCGGGGGCCCCGTTGATGAAAATCTCGCCGCGCTTGATCGCTTTCGCAACGCCTTTGCGGGAGGGGAGCGATTCGAAAATCGTCCGGGCGTAATCGGAGAGCCGAACTCCGTTTATGCCCGCCGGAACCAGATGGGTTTCGCGGACGATCATCCCAGCAGTTTAATCAGCAGCTTGGAGCCGATGATCATGAAGATGAGGGCGACGGGGTAGGCGGAGACATAGCTGATGACCGGGGTTTGGGAGTCGGTCTTGGCGGTGAGGGCCCCGAGGGCGGGGGTGGAGGTCATGCCGCCGCAGATGCCGCCGAGGGCCTGCAACGGGGGCATCTTGAAATAGGTGGAGGCGATGGGCCAGGCGACGATCAGGGGCAGGCACGAAACGCAGACGCCGAGCGCGAAGAGCATGACGCCGTGTTCCTGCAGCGTACTCACCAGCGCGCCGCCGCCGCGCACGCCCGCATTGGCCAAAAAGAAGACGAGGCCAAGTTCCTGCAACAGCATGCGGGTTTGGCGCGGGATGAAGCCGACGATCGGCCCGATCTTGCCGAAGTGGCCGAGGACCAGCGCCACGAAAAGCGGGCCGCCCGCCAGACCGAGGGTGATCGGCGTGCCGCCCGGCAACCCGAACGGCAACATGCCGAGCAGGATCCCCAGCGTCAGCCCGACCGAGAGCGACAGCAGGCAGGTGGCATCGACCGCGCTGCTGCGGTGGCCCACCGCCACGGAAAATTTCTTGAGGTCGTCGACCCGGCCGACGCAGGTGAAGTGGTCGTGGCGTTCGATGACCGTGTTGGCGTTCGGAACGAAGGTGAGGCCGAGGCGGGTGATGCGGGTGATGACCACGCCATAGTTGCGCAACGGGGCGAGGTCGCCCAGCTTTTGGCCGATGAACGCGGAGGAAGTGACCACCAGGCTTTGGCGCTCGTTTTCGACATCGCGCGGCAGCTTGCGGTCGGAGCGGTGGCCGATGAAGTCGATCGCGATCTGCATTTCGCAGCGGCGGCCGACGACCAGCAGGATTTGGCCTTCCTCGAAGACATCGTCGTAGCGCAGCGGCACGAGGCACCCGCCGGCATAGATGCGGCTGATCTGGATGGCATTGAAGTTGGTGACGCCCGATTCGGCGATGCGTTGGCCATAGAGGTTCGGGTTGGCGACCTCGACCAGCACGTTTTCAACGCGGTTGCCGCAGTCGGTGTTGGGGGCATCCGCGTCGGCGTCGAGGTCGAGCTTGAGGATGCGCGGCAGGATTTGGACGAAGAGCACGACGCCGATGACGCCGAAGGGGTAGGCGATGCCATAGCCGATGCTCACGGCATTGCCTCCGCCCAGGCCGGCCATGCCTTCGGTGGCGGCGGCCAGCGCCGGGGTACTGGTGAGCGCCCCGGCGAAAATGCCGGCCGCCAGCCCGGTCGGGAGGTCGAGCAGCGTTGCGCCCGCCCACGTCATGGCGGCGCCGAGCGCCACGATCAGCACGGCCAGCTTGGCCAGGGCGGTGCCCTCGCGCACCAGCGAGGCAAAGAAGCGGTCGCCCGCGCCGATGCCGACGCAGTAGACGAACAGCACCAGTCCGAGCGTGCCGACGCCCGCCGGAATGGCGTAGCCGAGGTGGCCCGCCAACAGCGCCGTGAACAGTACGCCCGAGCTGCCGAGGTTGATGCCCTTGATCGTCACGCTACCCAATATCAACCCGCTTGCGATCAGCGCAAACAGCACGATCAGCGGTTGTTCCAGCAATAGGTTGTGCAGGGCATCCAAACTCATGTCTCATCCGGGGTTGAAGGAGCGCGGACTATACGCGCCGCGCGAATCGCGATGCAAGGCGAACTTATTCGCCCTCCGCCAGCAGCCACTTCATGGCCTCGGCGCGGGACGGGAAGAGGCGTACGTTTTGCCCCTGGGCATTCGAGAGGGTTTCGTAGAGTTCGTATCCGCTGGTTCCCGGCGCAGCCAGAACGGCCCGGCGCAGGGTGGCCGTGAGCGGCGAGAGGTCCGCTATTTTCGGAAATCGAAGGATGTCCATGGCGGTCACGTTGAGCTTGGCGTTGCGCGAATCGCTCAGGAGCCGTCGGCAGCCGGTTTTTTCCAGTACGGGCAGCAAGGCCGCGAGGTAGTCCTTTACCAGCGGCATGGTGACTTCGCCGGTGAACGTGGCGACGATGAGATCGTCGTCCGCGTCGTATTCGATATTGAATGGCATGCCGCATCCTCCGCTTGACTCGACAAGACTCTACTGCAAGCCCGGTCGATTGAAAGACTCGATTTTTCAAAGCATGGGCTTTGCGTTGAAATCGGGTCCGATCCTTGTATCATGCCGCTTTACGCAAGGGGGAAATTATGAAGTGGCTGGGTCTTGTTGTTTGTTGCGTTGCGCCGGTCGTTTGGTCGGATTCCGCATTGGTTGATTTCGATCTCGGGCTGGTGTATCCCGCCGTGCTGGGCGGGATGGAGTGCGAGCAGGTCGAGAAGTACGAAGCCCGGGAGTTGGGCTATACGCTCTACTACAAGCGCGGCGAGGACTTCGGGCTGGAGCTTTCCGTCTTCGACCTTGGGCGGCCTTCCATCGAAACCGGACACGCCGTGGACGGCATCGCCGAGCTCATGCAGATTGTCGAGCACGACCACGAGCGCCAGCAAAAGGTCGGGGCGATCTCCAACATCCGCAAGCGCGGCGCGACGGTGGTGCCGAAAGACGGGGCGGTGCAATTCGCCAACACGGTCTACGGGTTCCTGCAACCCCGGGAGGTGGACGGCGGCTCGAAAAACGTCCCGCGCATCGAATCGGTCTACGTTACGGCCGCCCACCACCGTTTTTTCAAGGTGCGGTTTACGTTCGATGTGGCCAACGGCAAGGATGCGCGCCTCATGGCGGAACAGTTCGTCGAGCAGCTGGCCGCCGCGATCAAGGGCGGGCGCACCGAAGAGGAGTTGCTGCTCGCGGCGTGCGATGTGCTGGTGCGCGATCCGGCCAGCTATGCCGGCCGCTCGGCCGCGCAACGCATCAGCGAAAAGGTTCTGACCATGGGCAACCTCAACATCTATCCGCATCTCTTTGCCTGGCCGGACGGCTTCGACAAGCCCGCCGCGGCCGACCTGCTTGTGATGGCCTACATGTCGGGCATGCTCAAGGTCGTGATTCCGCGGCAACTGGCCTCGGGCGGCGAGGCGGAAGGCTTTGCCGCCATGCTCGCGGCCTACGAATCCCTGCGCAAGCGCGACCAGATCGAGGCGCTACCCAAGCTCGACGCATGGCTCAAGGCCCCCGACAAGAAAGCCCTTTTCCAGGAACTCCTCTACCAGCCCGTTGAGGAATAGGCGCCGATAGGGGCTTGTTTGCGGCGGCGGCTTTGCGCATGGTTCGCCGATGGATTTTTCAAGGGCAATGGATGTTTTGGTGATCAGCGTTCCGGTATTCGCCGTACTGGGGCTCGGGAAATTGTTGGGAACGAAGGGGCGGATCACGGAGGAGCACGGACGGTTCATCAACTGGCTGGTCTACACCTTTTCGCTTCCGGCGCTGATTTTCAACGAGGTGGCGCGGCAGCGGTTCGATTCGTTCTTCGACCCGGCGGTGGTGGTCATGCCGCTGATCGGCCTTGCGGCGGTGGCCTTGCTGACGATGGGCATCGCCCGGTTGCGCGGCTACCGCGGCGGGTTCGCCGCGGCGTTCACCTATGGCACCTACTGGGCGAACGCCACCTACATCGGCCTGCCGCTCTGTCAAAACGCATTCGGGTCCGAGGGGCTGGCGAAGGCCGCCATCTACAACGGCTTCGTGGTGCCCTTCTTCATTCTGGGAAGCTATCTGCTCATTGGCTTGCACGGCGCGGATACGGGCAACCGCAGCCGGGCGCCGGCATCCGCAAGGCGTTGCTGAACCCGATCCTGCTTTCCGCCGCGGCGGGCGTTGCCGTTGCGCTGCTGGCCGAACAGTGCCGGGGGGCCGACGGGGCGTTGCGGCTCCCGGGGCCCGTGGTGGCGTCGGCGACATTGATCGGGTCGTTCCTGAAGCTGATCGGCAGCATGGGGCTGCCGCTGGCACTGCTTTCCATCGGAGCCTCGCTGAAGTGGGAGCAGACGCGTTCGCACCTCGGCGCGCTGGCGTGGACGGTCGGCTGCAAGCTGGTGCTGCTGCCGCTTGCCACGCTGTTGCTGATCCGGTTTTTCTGCCCAGATGCGGGCGAGGCCGCACGGGGCGTTGCGGTCATCCTTTCGGCGGCGCCGAGCGCCGTGGCGATGTATGTGATCAGTTGCCAAATGGGCGTTGAGCGCGGCTTCGTCTCGTCCATGCTCTTGCTGAGCACCGCCTTGAGCGTGGTTACGATCCCGGTCTGGATCTACGTGGTCAAGGGGCCGTAGCCAGCGCGTCGGCCTCGGTCTCCAGGGCCAGGTCGACGCAGTAGAATTCCTGCGGGCCGTTTTCCCACTGGAAAACCAGGTGTCCGGAATAGATCGTCACGAACTCGCCCGTCTCGCGCAGCAGATCGCAGGCGCCGGCTTCCGTCATCTTTCCGGTCTTGCGGGCCACTTCCACCTGGGCCCGCGCCAGAGGCCGCATTTCTTTGGGGATGATCAACTCGAAAATGTCCTGGTTGACCGCCTCCGCTTCCCGGTAGCCATACAGGCCGACCGCCGCCTCGTTCCAGAAGAAGATCTTGCCGAACGCATTGTAGCCCTGCACCGCGAGGTGCGGGTTGCGCTCCAGCATGCTCATGAATGCGTCGCGCGTATCGAAGTCTCCGGCCTTCGCCGCATCGCATACGGTGTGGATGATCGCCTTCGCATCCTGAAATGGATATTTCTTAACCATGGGTTTCTCTCTTTTTATGGATGGTCTACTGATTGTTTCCCTTTGTCTATACGTTGTAGCCCAGGGGTAGGAAGCTTGTCAAAATTCTTTATTGTCCTGTGCGAAATTACAGAGAGAGGGTCAGAGAGGGCAAATCTCTAGCGGCTTCAGGCCTTGCCTTGGCGGAAGCTGCGCGGCGACTCGCCGAGGATGCGCCGGAACTGGCGCGTAAAGTAGTTGCTGTCGTTGAATCCGACCGCCATGGCAATCTCGGTGATGCTCAGGTCGGTGTTCCGAAGCATCGCCATCGCCCGCTGGATCCGCAGGCGAACGAGGTATTCGATCGGCGTCTGCCCGGTGGCCTTGCGGAAGACCCGCATCAGGTTGCTACGCGACATATGGGCAATATCGAGCAATTCCGCCAGCTTCCAGTCGCGGGAAAAATCGTTTTCGAGCGCGCCGATCACGTGGCCGACGCGGAGCAGGGCGTGGGCCTCGGTGGCATCGGACCCGGTATATGCCCGCGACAGGAAAACCATCAGCTCGAGCAGTTTGGCGCGGAGCGCCACCTCCCGTCCCGGGATCTCCCGTTCGCACTCGCGTTCCATCTCCTCGGCCAGCCGCTCGACCTGGGCGAGCGGAACCCGTTTGAGGTGCAGCCGGCTCGCAAAGCGGTGCTGGCGGCGGTAGCTGGGTTCGAGCAGGAACATCGCGCAATAGCCCGGCATCCGCCGCAACTCGTTTTCCGGCAGCGCGATTTTCTCCGGGTCATACATGATGTTGATCAGGTCGAGATTAGTCCGCTCGAAAAAGTAGTGCCGTTGGCGCCCCTGCAGCAGAAACACGTCGCCGGCGGTTACCGGGAAGGCGGCCCCCTCGAGCATGTGCATGGCACTTCCGCGCGTCACGACCACCAGCTCGCAAAAATCGTGGCTGTGCTCGATTTCGGTTAGATCGTGCGGGTGCGAAGGCGCATGGTCCGACTCGGTTTGCACCCGCCGCACCGCCAAAGGGAAGCCCGTATGGCCGAAGTAGTGTATTCCATCTGCAATAGTCGAATTCATAGCATGGGAATATAGTGCTTTTATTTGGGAAGATATTCAAGGCTGGAGCGCGATGGAAATGGGAGCATACGGGTTTCAATGGGTAGGTGGCGATTGATGCGCAGCCGAAGCGCACGGTCATTCGGAAGAACATTCCGCCAGAGGAACAAGACAATGGTTAGAAGATTTTTCGATCGGAGCCCTGCGTTGATCGGGGGGCTCGTCTGCGGTCTTTCGCTGGCGGCGTTTGCGCAAACCCCCAACTTCATCGTCATCTTCGCCGATGACCTGGGCTACGGGGATCTCGGCTGCTATGGCGCCGAGGGCTACGAAACGCCCGCACTGGACCGCATGGCGCAGGAGGGCATGCGCTTCACCGATTTCTCGGCGTCGAGCTCGGTCTGCACCCCCTCGCGCGCCGGACTGCTCACGGGTCGCTTTGCCGAACGCTGGGGCCATGACGGAAAGGTCTATTTCCCAACCAGCCACGACGGAATGCCGCCCTCGGAAATCACGATTGCGGAAGTGCTCAAGCCGGCGGGTTACCAAACCGCGCTCGTGGGCAAGTGGCATCTGGGCCACCGGCCCGAATTCCTGCCGCCCGCCCAGGGGTTCGACCTCTACTTCGGAATCCCCTACAGCAACGACATGTGGGAAGACCCCGCAACGCCGCTCGCCAAGCAGGTGGTCTTCAACGAGGGGATGGGCCGTAGCGACTACCTCAACCATAAAGTCAACGACCGCACGTCCCACAGAAACAAGGTGCCGTTGATGTCGGGGACCGAGGTGATCGAATGGCCCGTGGACCAATCGCAGCTCACCCGCCGCTACACCGAAAAAGCGCAGGCGTTCATTGCCGAAAACAAGGAAAAACCGTTCTTCCTCTATCTGGCGCATTCGATGCCCCACACGCCGTTGCATGCTTCGGCGGCGTTTGCGGGAAAGACGGAGCGCGGGCTGTTCGGCGACGTGATCGAGGAGCTGGATTGGTCGGTCGGCCAAATCCTCCAAACGCTGCGCGAAAACGGGCTCGAAAAAAAGACGCTGGTCATCTTCACCTCCGACAACGGCCCGTGGCTGAGCAAGAAGGAAGCGGCCGGAAATGCCGGGCCTTTGCGGGACGGCAAGTTCAGCGCATACGAAGGCGGCTGCCGCGTGCCGTGCATTGCCTGGCAACCCGGCACGGTGCCGGCGGGGTCGGTCTGCGAGGTGCAAACCTCGACCCTCGACCTGCTGCCGACCTTCGCGGCGCTCGCGGACACCCCGCCGCCGCAAGACCGGACCCTCGATGGCTTGGATATCCGAACCGTGTTGACCGGAAATTTCAGCGATGCGCCCAAGCGCGACTTCTTCCTCTATCGGGGCGACGCCATCCGCTGCGACAACTGGAAATATGTGCGGAAAAAGAAGGACGCCGAGCTCTACGATCTTTCGCAGGACGTGGGGGAATCGAAGAATCTCGTTCGGCAGTATCCCGAAAAAGCGGAAAACCTCTCGAAAAAACTGGAGGAAGCGGAGGCGTCGATGCGTGCGCGGGTGCCATTGGGGGGCGCCGCCGGAAATCCCATTTTACGGGATACCGATCCGGGATTCCTCTATGCCGCCGACCCGGCCGCCGAGGTCTTCGACGGCAAGGTCTATGTCTACTGTTCGCACGACCAGCCCGATGCGAAAAATTATTCCAGCATGCAGGATTACCTCGTGCTGGAGTCGGCCGATCTCAAGACGTGGACCAACCACGGCGTGGTGCTCAAACCCCGCGAATACAGCTGGGCCAACGGCCAGATGAACGCCCCCGACGTCGCCTACAAGGACGGCTGGTACTATTTCTATTTCCCCTACGACAAGACGCACATCGGCGTCTCCAGGAGCCGCTCGCCCGTGGGGCCGTGGGAGGCGGCGGTCAGCGGCAAGATCACCACCATTTTCGACCCGACCGTGATCGTGGACGACGACGGGCAGGCCTATATCTACGGCAACGACCACAAGGTCGACCTCGGGGACAAGGGATCGCACATCATGGGGGCCAAGCTGAAGGACAACATGGTCGAGCTCGACGGCCCGTGGGTCCGGCTGAGCAAGGAACCCGTGAACGAGGCCGTCCACGTTTTCAAGCGCAACGGGATCTACTATTTCCACGCGCGGGTCGGCAAAGTCACCCAATATTGGATGGCGGATTCGCCCCTGCCGCAGTACGCAACCTTCAAAGGCGAGCTGGCCCCCGATGCGCCCTCCTCGCCCAACCACGCCTCCGTCGTCGAATTCAAGGGCCAGTGGTATTTCTTCTATCATCGCGGCGACGTGAACGGGGGCTCGGGCTGCCGCCGCTCGGCCTGCTTCGATAAAATGACCTTCCGCCAGGACGGCGCCATCGAACCGATCGTCTACACGCTGGGGGACCGCGCGGCATCGGCCGCCGAAGCCGCCCTCGCGAAGGGGAGCCGCCGGCAGGAGGCGGAAGATTTTGCCGAACAGTCCGGCACGAAGGTGCGGAACCAATCCGACGGCGGCGACAGCCGGGGGCTCGGGTTTATTGCGAACGGGGATTGGACGGGCTACGAAGCGATCGACTTCGGCAGCAACCCCGCCGCGAAGATCCCGTTCTACGTGCGGGTCTCGGCCAAGAACCAGGGGGGCACCATCGAGCTGCGTCTGGATCGCCCAACGGGGAAGCTCGTCGGTTCGATTCCCGTTGCCACCACGGGCGGTTGGGACAACTATAAAACCCTTTCGACCACGCTCGACGGGGTCAGCGGCACCCACACGCTGTATCTTTGCTACAAAGGCGGCTCCGGCAACCTGTTTAACCTAAACTGGTTTGCTTGGGTCCCCGGCAACTAAGGCTGTTTAATCGAAAAGGAGAAAAGATGTTTTTATTGGGAATCGATGTTGGAAGTTCGTCGGTCAAGGCCTCGTTGCTGGAGGTGGCCACCGGGCAATGCGCGGGCAGCGCGTTCTACCCGAAAACCGAGCAGGCGATCGAGTCGCCCGAGCCGGGTTTCGCCGAGCAGGATCCGCAGCGCTGGTACGACTGCGCCCGCGATGCCGTGCGCGCCGCGATGAAGGAAGCCGGCGCCCAGCCGGAAGAGGTCAAGGCGGTCGGCATCGCCTACCAGATGCACGGCCTCGTCTGTGTCGACAAGGACCAGAACGTCCTGCGCCCCGCCATCATTTGGTGCGATTCCCGCGCCGTGCCCTACGGCCAGGCCGCCTTCGATGCGATCGGCCCCGAAAAATGCCTGTCGCACCTGATGAATTCGCCCGGCAACTTCACCGCCTCGAAGCTGGCGTGGGTGAAGGAAAACCAGCCGGGCATTTATGAGCGGATCGACCAGATCATGCTGCCCGGCGACTGGCTGGCGATGAAGCTGACCGGCGCGGCGCGCACCACCGCCTCCGGCCTTTCGGAGGGCATGTTCTGGGATTACCAGGAGGAAATGCCCGCCGGATTCCTGCTGGACCATTTCGGGTTCCGGTCCGAGCTGCTGCCCAAGATCGTTCCCACGTTCGGCGATCAGGGCCAACTGACCGCCGCGGCCGCCGCCGAGTTCGGGTTGGCCGAAGGCACCCCGGTTTCCTACCGCGGCGGCGACCAGCCCAACAACGCGCTGTCGCTCAACGTGCTCAACCCCGGCGAAATCGCCGCCACCGCCGGCACCTCCGGCGTCGTCTACGGCGTGACCGACCAGAAAAAGTACGACCCGCAGTCGCGCGTCAACACGTTCGCCCACGTCAACCACGCCGCTTCCGAATCGCGTTTGGGCGTGCTGCTCTGCATCAATGGCGCCGGCATCCTCAACGCGTGGACCAAGCGGCTGCTGGGCGACCTCTCCTACAAGGAGATGGATCGGTTGGCCGAATCGGTCGCCATCGGATCCGACGGCGTGACCGTCCTGCCGTTC